>NZ_JBSVZB010000007.1:0-271363 GCF_054072015.1 Cupriavidus sp. CP313
CCGCCAGCAGCCTTCCCTGCGGGTTCAAGCCAGGCGCGGCGCATGCGTTGTTGCGGGCCTTGACATGACCAAGGCCGGCGGCCCGCGCCTAGCCTGCGCCGCGCCTGGCTTGAACGCGTCCCCTTTTTCATTCTGAAACGGGTTCTAAGGGCCGGGGCACGCGTCAGCCGCCCTGCATCTTCGACGGATCGTCGCTGCGCGAGGTCGTGGTGACGGTGCCGTCGCTGTTGAAATGCACGTTGAAGAAGGCCTTGTCGGTCGAGGTTTCCATCCAGCGGTAGCCCCACACCTCTTCCTTCTTCAGCGCAAATGCCTCCACCTTGGTGGGCTTGCCCAGCAGGCGGCGGATGTCGTCCTTGCTCATGCCGGCGCGCACGCGTGTGAAGTTCTCGGCCGACAGCACCTGCTCGATCCTCGCGACCTTGCCATCGGCGCTGATGGTGACCATCCAGGTAGTGGTGCCCTCGGGGCCGCGCGGGTATTCAAGCCGGCGCCCGCCGTCCGCTTCTTCCCAGACGATCTCCGGCTTGCCGGCCTGGCGCCGCAGGTCCTCCTCGGTGGACTGGCCGGGGACGATGCCCTTGAACAGCTCGCTGTCGGGCTTGATCGCGTTCCAGGTGTTGCGGGCGGTGTCGCCCGCCTTCTTCATGGCTTCATCGACCTTCTGCTGGTCGCAGCCGAACAGCGCAAGCAAAGAGGCAAAGAGTCCCATGGCGGCAAGGCGTCGCGGCGACGCGAAAGTGGAGGGGCGCCCGTCAGCGGCGCTCGGGTTCGGCGACGGCTGCCGAGGCTGCCTGTGCCGCGCTGTCGGGACTGGTTGGCTGGCTCTCATCCTGCTGGCTCCTTCTGGTGCCGCTGCGACCCGAGGTTCCGCTGAACAGGTTCTCCCAGCTGTCGAAACGGCGGTTGAACAACACCGACAAACCGTTGATGGACCCGCCCTTGGCAATCAGCGACCAGCGCCGCGAGAACTGCCAGGTCAGCTTCACCACGTTTGAGGCGGACGTCAGGCTCTGCTCGTAGCCGACCGAGATCTGGTCGGTCACGGCCTTGCCCATGCTGACCACCTGCTGGTCGTTCAGGCCGGCGGTACTGGGCCCGATCGAGAATTCGTCGATGCCGAAATGCTGCACGATCCCCTTGCCGGCCTTGCCGCCGATCATGCCCAGCGCCGCGCCGCCCAGCGCGGCGCCACCCAGCTGGCGCTGCTGGCCGGCACCGGCGCTTTCCGCGCCGTAGCCGAACATCAGCCACGAGAGCTTATCCTCTTCCGGCACGTTGGGCTCCGAAACCAGCCGCACGCGCGGCAGCCGCACCGTGCCGGTCACCTCCACGCCCGCCTCCACTTCCTGGTTGCGGCGCATGGCGCGGATGTTCATGTTCGGGTTGTCGATCGGGCCGTTGAAGTTGATGATGCCACGCTCGATGTCCAGCTTGCGCCCGAAGGCTTCATAAGTACCGTCGGTCACGCGCACCGTGCCGGTGGCCTTCATCGGCGCCAGCGGCTCGCTCTTGACGCCGATCTGGCCCGCCAGCATCAGGTCCGCGCCCGCGCCGCGGAAGCGGAAGTTGTTGCCGAGGTCCACGGTCAGGTCGATCACCGGGCTGAACTTGCTTGCCGGCTTGGTCTCCGGCGCCGGCGTGGCGGCAGTCTTCACGGCGCGCTGGTCCTTGCGCCGGATCACCACCACATCGTCGCCCAGCACCGGCGCGCCGGCCTTGGGCAGGTCGAACAGGCCGCGGTCGACGCGGAACTTGCCGCGGATCACGATCTGCTTGTTCTCGTTGGCGATGCTGGCGTCGCCCGAGACCACCAGCGTGCGCTCGGGGCTGGCGAACAGCTGCAGCTTGTCGGCGACAATCTTGCCGGTCAGGTTGGGATCGGCCTCGCCCAGCTTGATGTTGCCGGTGGCCGTGATCTTGCCGTCGCCGCCGTGGAATTCCACGTGCTTGAGCTCGACCGTGTTCTGGTCCAGCACCACGCGCACGGTGCCGTCGGTCAGGCGCAGGCCCAGGTCGTACAGCGTGACGGCGAGGTTGTCGCCGTCGACGGTGCCGGTCAGCAGCGGCGCTCCGACCGTGCCGGCCAGGCGCATCGCCGCGGCCAGTTTGCCGTCGAAGGCGTACTGCGGGCCGGTCAGCGCTTCCAGCGATTTCAGGCGCGGCACGTCGACGGTCACCGTGCCGCCCAGGGTCGAGGCCGGGCCCACGGTCTGCAGCCCCTGCTCCTGCACCAGTCCGGCAGAGGCGTCCACCACCACCTTGCCGATGCGGCCCGACACCATGCCGCCGCGCAGCGCGATGCGGTTGCCGCCGGCCTCGGCGCGCAGGCTGGTCTCGCCCAGGCCGAGCGTGGTGAAGCCCCGGCCGGCGTTGACCGACAGGTCGCCGCTGCGCCGGCGCAGTTCGGCAAACCCGGTCGCGGTCTCGGCCAGCGCCAGGTTCCAGCGGCCGTCGATGACCAGGTCGGAGCGCACCGGCGGCTTCTCGCCGGTGATGGTTTCCATCAGCTCCAGCACATGGCCCACCTGCAGGCCGTCCAGGCTGCCCGCGCTGCGGATGCGGCCGTGGTCCCAGTCCAGGCTGTCGATCGTCAGTGTGGCGCGGTCCAGCAGCAGGCGCGCGGCGCCCAGGCGCACGCGCTGGTCGGCCACCAGCAGCTGCGTCGGCGCGGCCAGGCGCAGGTTGACCGTGCCGCGCTCTTCCAGCGTGCGGATGGTGCCGTTCCAGCCATCCTTGCCCTTCCACGCCCCCTGCCCCGCCAGCGCCAGCTGCAATGGCCGCTTGTTCAGGCTGCCGGCCGCCTTGACGTCGAAGGTATGGTTGGCCTGGGTGCCGTTGAGCGTGGCATCGAGCGTGCTCAGGCTGGCCTGCGGGCCGCGGTAGTCGCGCGCGGCCAGCTGCACCGAGAGCGGACCGTCCAGCCCGCCGCGCACCTCGGCGCGGCCGCTGGCGCTGGCCACCTTGTGCGGGCCCACTTCCAGCGCCTGCGCGTTGTAGTCGGCCACCACTTCGGGTTTCTTCAGCGTGCCGGTGATGGTGGCGTCGAGCTTGAGCTTGCCGGCCACGCCGAACTTGAGCCGCTCCAGCTGCGGCGCATCGACCGCCAGCTTGAGCGCATCGCCGCGCGCGCCGAAGCTGCCGCGCAGGTTGGCCTGGTTGCCGGCCATGCTCAGCGAGGCCTCGCTCGGCAAGAGCCGCTCTCCCGCCAGGCGCACCTTGCCGCCGCCCGTCATCGGCAGGCCCGCGTATTCGCTCTCATGCACGGCAAAATCCAGCGCCACGCCAAGCTCCGGCGCAATCTCGCCGGTCGCGGTGAAATCCGCATTGATCCGGCCGGCGGCAACCTTGGCCAGGCGCGAGGGATCGAACGAGGCCAGCTTGCCCTTGAAGCTGAACGGCTGCTTGTCCTTCAGGCCGAGCTTGCCTTCCGCGGTAAGCAAACCCGGGCCCACCGCGGCGCGCAGCGTGGCCAGCGTGACCGCCTCGGCATCGATGCTGGCATCGGCGAAAAGCTTGAGAGGCCCGCCCGACAGGTCCAGCGCCACGCTTTGCCGGCCCGGCTCCATCCGCACCACCACCGGGCCGGACAGGCTGGCGCTGGTCAGCGAGCCATGCAGCGCGGCCGGGTCCAGCCTGCGCACGTCCAGGTCGAAACCGCCACGGCCGCCGCGCAGCGAACCGCCGCCGGCGATCTCGGCCTTGCCGGCCAGCGCCACGCGCAGGTCCGAGACGACCTGTGCCATCTCGCTCAGCTCGACATGGGCGCGCACCGACTGGACCGGCAGCCGTTCCTTGTCCAGCGGACCGGCTTCCAGGTTGCGGATCTCGATGTCGCCGGCGACAGCCAGCAGTGCGGGGGCGGGTGCGGCCGCGGGGGCCGAAGCCGCCGAGGCTGCCGGTGCGGATGCCGCCGCAGGGGCCGACGCCGCTGCCGCGCTTCCTGCCTGCTTGCCGCCCGCCACGCCGTCCACCGGCCGCAGCTCGGCATGCACGGTCAGGTTGGCCTGTGGCGCCGACGGGCTGAACAGGCGCGGGTTGATGCGATCGCCATCGACCAGCAGGTGCGTGAACGGCACCTTGCCGAACGGCGTCAGGTCGACGCCGGCGCGCAGGTGGATGCGGTCGCCGCTGGCCTGCAGCTCGGCACGCAGCGCGTCCAGGTTGCCCTTGGCGGTAGCATTGACGGCAAAGGACTCATCCTGCCAGCTGCTTTCCAGCAAGGCTTCGGCGCTGAGCGCGAACGGGGCGCGTGCGCCCAGCTGGGCGTTGGCCGCCAGCTTGCCGTACGGTGTTTCCAGCTTGTCCACGCTGACGCGGTGGCGCTGGCCGTCGCTGTGCAGCGCGCCGGCCAGGTTGCTGAACACCATCGGCTCGGCCGTGGGCGCCGTGCCTTGCAGCAGCGACAGCCGCTCAAGCGTCAGGGAATCGACATCGATGGCCAGCGGCAGTTCGAGCGACGTGGGCATCTGCATCGGCTCGGTGCTCGGCTCGGACGGGCCGAGCTTCACTTCGGCCTTGCCGATGCGCAGCCACTGCACGTGCAGGCGCCGCGCCTGCCAGTTGAGCGCCCAGTTGCCATCCACGCGGTCCACCGCCACGCGCGTCTGGCCGCTGGCGAACAACACGTCGCGCAGGCGCAGGCCGTGCGCCACGGTGCCGCCTTCCAGCCGGCCGCTGAGCATGCCGGCCGACAGCCGCGTGGCCAGCGTCCACAGGTGGCGGGTGCCGGTCTCGGTGCGCAGCGCTGCCACGCCCGCCGCCACCAGCGCCACCATCAACAGCAGCAGGATGCCGACCAGCCAGGCCAGCACGCGCCACAGCCGCCGGCGCTTGCGCGGCGCGGGCGGGGTCGGAGTCCGGGCCGAATCGCCGCCGGGCACCGAAGGCAGATCGTGGGCGCTCATGCCGGCATCCGGGTCAGGCGGGAAAGACATGGGTGCCGCATCAGAACGCCACCCCCAGCGAGATATGCGGCCGGAACTGCTGCTGCTGGATGCCGTAGCCCAGGTCCAGCTGCAGCGGGCCCACCGGCGTGCGCCAGCGCACGCCGACGCCCACGCCGTTGTAGATGGTCACGCCGTGCAGGTTGTCGGCGGCAGTGCCGAGATCCCAGAACACCGCCACGCCCCAGTCCGGCTTGAACCAGTACTGGTACTCCAGGCTGCCGGTGCCCAGGTACTTGGCCGGCAAGATGCTGGAGCCGCTGGGCGTGCCGATCGACTGGTAGCTGTAGCCGCGGATCGAATCGGTGCCGCCGGCGCGAAAGCGCAGCGTGGCCGGGATCTGGCTCGAGCTGTCGCCGGTCAGGTCGGCACCGAGTTCCAGCCGTGCCACCACCAGGTCGCGCTTGCCCACCGGTATGTACTGGCGGATACGGCCGTACAGCCGCAGGAAGGTGGCATCGCTGAGGAAACCCTTGGCGGCCACCCCGATCTGGGTGCTGATCACATTGCCGCGGCGCGGGAACACCGGGTTGTCGACATCACGCCGGGTCCAGGCAAAAGCCGGCACCAGCGCCTTGCTGATCTGGGCGGCCTGGCCCTCCGGCAGCAGCTTGTCGTAGTAAAAATCCAGCGACGTCGTCACGTCGTACTTCTCGCGCGAGCGCGAGCGCTTCAGGCCCGCGCGCAGGCTGGTGGTGTCGGTGTTCTCGATGTCGATGGTGCGCTCGTAGCTGCTGTACACGCTGTTGCGGTAGTTGCCCCTGTCCGGCGGCATCGCGGCCTCGGCGAACAGATAGGAGCGCTTCTGCTCCAGCCGCGCCTGCGAGTCGAAGGTCCAGGCGCGGTTGAACAGGTTGTAGTACGAATAGCGGCCTTCGATCTGCGCGCCGGTGTCGGTGGTAAAGCCCACGCCGCTGTTGAGCCGGTGCGCCGGATATTCGCGCACGCGCACCAGGACCGGCGAGCTCACCACGCCGTCAGCCGCCTTGTCGGCGTCCGGGGGCGGTTCCAGGTCGACCTGCACGTTGGAGAAGTACGGCTGGTTCTGGATCGCGCGCTGCAGCTCCAGCAGCCGCTCCACGCGGTACGGCTCGCCCTCGCTCAGCGGGTTGACGTTGTAGATGATCTGTTCCGGATAGCGGCGCGTGCCGGTCACCTTCAGCGGCCCCAGCAGGTAGGCCGGGCCGCTGGCGTAATGCGCGGACAGGTCAGCGCGCTGGTCGTCCGGCTCCACGCGCGCCTGCGACGCGGCCAGGCGCGCGCCGTAGTAGTTGTGGCTCTGCAGCGTGACCAGCGCGTCTTCCTTGGCCTTGTCCCAGTCGCCCTGCCGGAACGGCTCACCCACCGGCAGTCCCCACTTGGCCTGCATCTCAGCCACCTGTTCGGGCGAGCGCGTCGCCGCCGGGCCCGTCACCTGGACGTCGACATTGCGGATCAGCGTGCGCGCGCCGGGGTCGACCATCACGTGGAGCACGCGCTTGTCGCCCTCGCCCTCCACGCGGGTGGTGGTGGTCGGGTCGAAGTAGCCCTCGGTGGAGGTGAGCGCCCGCACCTGCTCGCCGACGGTCTCGACCATATAGTCGAGCTGGTCCGGCGAGAGGTCGGCGCGGTCCTTGTAGCGTGCCAGGTCGAGATGCTCTTCCAGCATTTCGCGGATCGGCTTGGGTGCCTCGACTTCGACCTCGTAGGCGGCGCGGGCCGGGGCGGCCGCCAGCGCCAGCACCGCGCCCAGCGCGGCCAGTACGCGAACGGCCACGCACGCGCGGCCAGCGGAGTTAGCGGTAATAGCGGTGTCTTGCGGCATCGCCGATTGTCCACACATACAAAGTCGGTATTTGACCACACCCGGCCTTATGCCCGGAACTTTCCGGCCCCTTGCACCCGGCCTGGATGCATTCCGGGGGGCCGATACTGTAAAATCGTGGCCCACTGCACCCATCTGGCGCCCGCGCGGGCGCATCACGGTTGAACATGGCCATCTACGAATCCGAAATCACCCAGTTCCTGAAGCAGCTCAAGCAAGAGCGCCCGACGCTGGAGGCCGAACAGCGCGACGGCCGTGCCTTGCTGTGGGACAAGTCGCCGATCAACCTGGAAGAGCGCGCGCGCGCCGAAGCTTCGCGCGTGGCGCAGAAGCCATACGTCTACTCGCAGGACAACTGATTCCCGCCGCCCCCTCGAGCGCACGCCGCCCATGAGCGCAGGCGACCAGGACAAGCTGCCGCTGCCCGTCGAGCTGCCGACCGTGGCCCCGGCCGTTGCAGCCGGGGCCGGCCCCGCCGACATGGTCGACGGGATGGCCTTCGCGCGCCTGTATGGCGAGCCGCTGTTCAAGCTGCCGCAGGACCTGTACATCCCGCCGGACGCGCTCGAGATCTTCCTGGAAGCCTTCGAGGGCCCGCTGGACCTGCTGCTGTACCTGATCCGCAAGCAGAACTTCAATGTCCTCGACATCCCGATGTCGCAGGTCACCCGGCAGTACCTGTCCTACATCGAGCAGATCCGCAAGACCAACCTGGAGCTGGCGGCGGAATACCTGCTGATGGCGGCGATGCTGATCGAGATCAAGTCGCGCATGCTGCTGCCGGTCAAGAAGGCCGACAGCGACGACGAAGCCGAGGACCCGCGCGCCGAACTGGTGCGCCGCCTGCTGGAATATGAGCAGATGAAGCTGGCCGCGCAGCGCCTGGATACGGTGCCGCAGCTGGGCCGCGACTTCCTGCGCTCGCAGGTCTATATCGAGCAGAGCCTGGCGCCGCGCTTCCCCGAAGTGGAAACCGTGGACCTGAAGGCCGCCTGGGCCGATGTGCTCAAGCGCGCCAAGCTCAACCAGCACCACAAGATCTCGCGTGAGGAACTGTCGGTGCGCGAGCACATGAGCCAGATCCTGCGCCGGCTGCAGCATGCGCGCTTCATGGAATTCTCCGAGCTGTTCGAGGACGCGGTGCGCTCCGGCAAGGGCGTGCCGGTGGTGGTGGTGAACTTTATCGCCATGCTGGAGCTGTCGCGCGAAGCGCTGGTGGAGATCACCCAGGCCGAACCGTTCGCACCAATTTATGTGCGATTGGCGTACAGCCCGACCTGACCCACCCGCGGTGCGGGGTCCGGCCCCGTCCCACTTGTTCTACAATCCGCCGACAGCCGGCCCAATGGCCCACGGTGCAGGCCCCGACGGCAAGTGCCCGAAGGCCCCACGCCCGACAGAAGGCCGAGACCGGTAGTCCATGTGCCGCCCCTCGATGGACCGGCGCCCGGGTCACACCTATCACGACCAGCACACCAAGGCAGATGAAAGTCATTTCCTCCATCCAAGAGCTGCGCGACCAACTGCGCGGCCAGAACCGCGCTGCCTTCGTCCCCACCATGGGCAACCTGCACGAAGGCCACCTGTCGCTGATGCGCCTGGCGCGCCAGCACGGCGACCCGGTGGTGGCATCGATCTTCGTGAACCGCCTGCAGTTCGGCCCGAACGAGGATTTCGACAAGTACCCGCGCACGCTGCAGGACGATATCGAGAAACTGCAGAGGGAAGGCGTCTACGTGCTGTTTGCGCCGTCCGAGCGCGACATGTACCCCGAGCCGCAGGAATACCGCGTCGAGCCGCCGCATGACCTGGGCGACATTTTGGAAGGCGAGTTCCGCCCCGGCTTCTTCAAGGGCGTGTGCACGGTGGTGATGAAGCTGTTCTCGTGCGCGCAGCCGCGCGTGGCGGTGTTCGGCAAGAAGGACTACCAGCAGCTGATGATCGTGCGCCGCATGGTGCAGCAGTTTGCCCTGCCGATCGACATCATCCCCGCCGAGACCATCCGTGCCGAAGACGGCCTGGCGCTGTCGTCGCGCAACCGCTACCTGGGCCCCGACGAGCGCGCCGAGGCGCCGGTGCTGTACCGCACGCTGCATGACGTGCGCGACACCGTGCTGGGCAGCGACCGCGCCTCGGCCGACCTGCTTGCCGTCGAGGCGAATGCAAAGGAATCGCTGGCCAAGCGCGGCTGGAAGCCGGACTACGTGTCGATCCGCAAGCGCGTCGACCTGCAGGCGCCGACGCGCGAGGAATTCCTCGCCGGCGAGCCGCTGGTGATCCTGACGGCCGCCAAGCTGGGCCCGACCCGGTTGATCGACAACCTGGAAATCTGAGCGGCGCCGCCGCACCAGACAAAAAAAGCAGGCCGCCGGCCTGCTTTTTTCATGCCCGGCGCATGCCGGATCGTTGTGCGGCCTTCACCACATGCCGCTGATGCCCCCGCCGCCGCTTCCACCAGATCAGCACGCCGGTCACGGCAAACGCCAGCGGCGCCAGCCCAAACAGCGTGATGAAGACCCGCCCCGGCAGCCCGAAGGCCTCGCCGGTATGCAGCGGAAACAGCCAGTTCAGCAGCGTGTCGCCCGCCGGCGCCTCCTGCGGATCACGCACGCCCAGCGGCTTGCCGCTCCAGGCATCGAGCCACAGCCGCGTGGCGCCGGTATCCTTGCGCACCTCGCCGGGCTGGCGCAGCCGTATCTCGAACGCGTCGCCCGGCTTGCGCGGGAAGCTGATGCGGGTCACCTGCGCTTGCGGGTACTGGGCCTGCGCCGCCGCCATGATCTCGCCCGCGCCCAGCGGCCGGGCCCCGTCCGGCGCTGGTGCCGAGACGTGCTTCACCGGCGGCGTCACGGTCATTACGCCCGCCACCATTGGCGTCACCCACTTCGGCAGGTTCAGGTACCAGCCGGAAAAGGCAATGGTGGCCAGCACCGGCGCGGCCAGGATGCCGCCCGCGCGATGCAGCGAATAGTTGAAGCGCGACCACGAACCGCCATGCGTGATGCGGAACGCCTGCACCACCGAGCGCAGCTTCATCTTGGGCCACCACACCACCACGCCCACCAGCGTGCTCAACAACAGCAGCATGCCGGCCACGCCGGTGATGGTCTTGCCGGTATCGCCCGACAGCAGGTAGCGATGCAGGTGGAACAGCGTGGGCAGCAACAGCCGGCGCGACAGGCCCGCCTCGCCCCAGACCCGCTCGCCCTTCACCTCAAGCGTGACCGGATCGACCATCACCTGGCGTGAGCGGCCCGGCACCACGCCGTCGGGCCCCTTGACCGGGTACCAGGCGATAAAGACGCCGTCGGCATGGGCCGGCAGCATCAGCAGGTTGGGCTTGCCGTAGGAGGGCGCAGCCAGCCGCTCGGTCACTGCCTGGACCGTGGCCGGCGACACTGGCTCCGTCATCGGCGTGGACGCCACCAGCAGGTCAGGGTTGAGCCAGGCATCCAGTTCTTCGCGCCAGGCGATGGTCATGCCGGTCAGCCCCAACAGGACGAACAGCAGGCCAAGGCCCAGGCCGATATACAGGTGCAGTTTGACGAGGACGACGCGCAGGCGGCCGGTGACCATGTGGGGGGTGAAGTACGTTGAGCGGACGCTGCCATGCATGGAATATGGCGCAAAAGCCACCTCCAGCAGAATGCAAATGCGAAAGATTCGCGATTCTAGCAGGGCCCTGCCAAGCGGCTGTGCCGCATGCGTCAGCGCCGCAGTGGCGCCAGCATCGCCCCCAGGTCCAGGTGCGCGGTCATGGTGTCGGCAAGCCGCTCGATCGATGCTTCGCGCAGTGCATCGAGGTCCACCGCCTGGGCGCCGTCCAGCCCCGCCCAGCGCAGCAGCGCCTGGCAGCCGGCGGGCTCGTCGAACAGGCCGTGGACATAGGTGGCCAGCACCTGGCCGTCGGCCGAGCGCGCGCCGTCGGGCCGCACCGTGCGGTCGCCGCGGTCGAGCCACAGGGCCGGCTGCTCAAGCCCCGCGCCCGTAGTGACGCCAAGGTGGATCTCGTAGCCGCGCACCGGCGCATCGGCCTCATCCAGCGCCAGCCGGCCGCCAACCTGGCGCAGTTGCTTCTCTGCCGCCAGCGTGGTCTCGAAATCCAGCCAGCCCAGGCCCGCGCTGCTGCCGGCCGGGCCTTCGCGGCCATCGGGGTCGTGCACCTGCCGCCCCAGCATCTGCATGCCGCCGCAGATCCCGATCAGCTTGCCGCCGTAGCGCAGGTGCCGGGCCAGCGCCGCGTCCCAGCCATTGGCCCGGATGAAGTCCAGGTCGCCGCGCACGTTCTTGCTGCCGGGCAGCACCACCAGGTCCGCGGGCGGGATCGGCATGCCGGGCCCGACAAACTGCAGGTCCACCTGCGGGTGCGCGCGCAACGCGTCGAAGTCGGTATGGTTGGCGATGCGTGGCAGCACCGGCACGATCACGCGCAGGCGCTGCTCCGGCGTGCCTGTCTTGTCCGCTTGCGTGCCGATGATCGCGTCCTCTGCATCGAGATGCAGGCCGTGCAGGTAGGGCAGCACGCCGAACACCGGCTTGCCGGTGCGCGCGACCAGCCAGTCCAGTCCGGGCTCCAGCAGGCCGATATCGCCGCGAAAGCGGTTGATGATGAAGCCGGTCACGCGCGCGCGTTCGCTGTCGGACAGGCAGTCGAGCGTGCCGACCAGGTGCGCAAACACGCCGCCGCGGTCGATGTCCGCCACCAGCACCACCGGGCAGTCGACGCGCTCGGCAAAGCCCATGTTGGCGATATCGCGCTCGCGCAGGTTGATCTCGGCGGGGCTGCCGGCGCCCTCCACCAGCACCACCTCATAGGCCTGCGCCAGGCGCGTGTGCGAAGCCAGCACGGCCTTCATCGCCTCGGGCTTGTAGGCATGGTAGGCGCGCGCATCCAGGTCCAGCCGCGCGTGGCCGTGGATGATCACCTGCGCGCCGGTGTCGCTGCTGGGCTTGAGCAGCACCGGGTTCATGTCGGTATGGGGTGCCAGCCGCGCGGCCTGTGCCTGCAGCGCCTGCGCGCGGCCGATCTCGCCGCCGTCGGCGGTGACCGCACTGTTCAGCGCCATGTTCTGCGGCTTGAATGGCACCACGTGCGTGCCGGCACGCGCCAGCACCCGGCACAGGCCGGCCACGATGGTGCTCTTGCCGGCATCGGAAGTCGTGCCCTGGACCATCAGCGTGCCGCGCAGGGCACCCGGCGGCAGGGATTGCGAGGAGTCGGTTTGCATTGGCGGATTATCGCACCGGTGCCTGCAACAACCCCGCGTGCGATGCCCGGATGCGGCGGCTACAATACGCGGATGGAAACCCCGGCCATCGCACCCGCCTCCGCCCCCGACA
Organism: Cupriavidus sp. CP313; assembly: GCF_054072015.1. Taxonomy (NCBI): domain Bacteria; kingdom Pseudomonadati; phylum Pseudomonadota; class Betaproteobacteria; order Burkholderiales; family Burkholderiaceae; genus Cupriavidus; species Cupriavidus sp. CP313. The sequence continues at coordinate 12,091 of NZ_JBSVZB010000007.1, forward strand.
CCGCCACCCAGCCGCGTGCCGCCGGCGGACACGGTAACCGCCAGCTCACCCTGGTGCTGGGCGGCGCGCGTTCCGGCAAGAGCCATTACGCGGAACAGCTCGCCACCGACCATGCCACCATCACCGGCGGCCCGGTCACCTACATCGCCACCGCGCACCAGGACCCGGCGCACGCCGACCAGGAGCTGGAGGTCCGCATCGCCCTGCACCGCGCCCGCCGCCCCGCCGACTGGCGCCTGGTGGAAGAGCCGGTGCACCTGGCCGATGCGCTCTACGCCAACGCGCGCCACGACGGCTGCATCCTGGTGGATTGCATGACGCTGTGGATGAACAACCTGATCTTCCCCGACAGCCGCACGTACCCTGAGCATGGCGTGATCACGCCGCCGGATGCCTTCACCGAAGAAATCGAAGCGCTGCTCACCGCGCTGCCGACGCTGCCGGGCCATGTGATCCTGGTCTCGAACGAGATCGGCTTCGGCGTGATCCCGATGGGCGCCATCACCCGCTTCTATGTCGATGAACTGGGCCGCCTGAACCAGAAGCTGGCCGCCGCCGCCGACTGCGTGCGGCTGATGGTGGCAGGCATTCCGGTTGCGGTGAAGGGCGCCGATCCCACATGCTGATGCTGGCCTGGCCGGCATGCGTGGCAGCGGCACTGACGGGCGTTCTGCTGGACCGCTGGCTGGGCGAGCCGCGCCGCTGGCATCCGCTGGTGGGCTTCGGCCGCATCGCTGCCGCACTTGAGCGGCGGCTCAACCCTGCGCCGCAGCGCGGTGCGCCCTGGCGCCAGCGCCTTGCCGGTCTCGCCGGCTGGTGTGTGCTGGTGCTGGTGCCGGCAGCGCTCGCATGGTGGCTGGCCGACGCTGCGGCCAGCCTGCACCCTGTTGCCGCCCTGGCGCTGCATGCGGTGGCGCTGTACGCCGCACTCGGCGCGCGCAGCCTGCACCAGCATATCGCCCCGATCGCCGCCGCCCTTGCCGCGGCAGACCTGCCCGCCGCGCGCACGCTGACCGCGCGCATCGTCTCGCGCGACACCACCGATGCCGATGCTGAAGCCCTGGCCCGTGCCGCCTGCGAATCCGCACTGGAAAACGGCAACGACGCGGTCTTCGGGGCGCTGTTCTGGTTCCTGGTCGGCGGCGCGCCCGCCGTGATCGTGTTCCGGCTGGCCAATACGCTCGATGCGATGTGGGGCTACCGCACGCCGCGTCTGCTGTATTTCGGCTGGGCCGCGGCGCGCATCGACGACGGGCTCAACCTCGTGCCCGCGCGCCTGACCGCGCTGTCCTATGCGCTGCTCGGCGCCACCGCGCAGGCGCTGCATTGCTGGCGCACGCAGGCCCCGGCATGGTCGAGCCCCAATGCCGGCCCCGTGATGGCCGCGGGCGCCGGTGCGGTGGGCGTGCAACTCGGCGGCCCGGCGCGCTATCACGGCGAGATCGAGCAACGCCCGCCGCTGGGCGCCGGCCCCGCGCCGCAAGCCATGCACGTGATGGCCTGCCTGCGGCTGGTCGAGCGCACCTTGTGGCTGTGGCTGGCGCTGGCAGGCGCCAGCGCGCTGGCCGTCCTTGCGCTTGCCACGCCGACATGAGCACCGCCCTGCCCCCGATCCGCCATGGCGGCGACCTGCTTGCCGCGGTGCGCCGCTACGACCGCCCCGCCGGCGACTGGCTCGACCTGTCCACCGGCATCAATCCCGACGGCTATCCGGTGCCGGCGCTGCCTGCGCAAGCGTGGCAACGGCTGCCGCAGGATGACGACGGACTGGACGAACTGGCCGCACAGGCCTGCGCCGCGCCGCAGGCCTTGCCCGTCGCCGGCTCGCAGGCCGCCATCCGCACGCTGCCGGGTCTGCTGCGCCCGGGCCGCGTCGGCATCGCCGCGCTCGGCTACAGCGAATACGCGCCGGCCTTCGCTGCCGCGGGCCATGCGGTGGCGCCGCTGGATGAAGCGGCTTTCGCGCAAGCGGCGCTGGCCGACGAGCTCGACCATCTCGTCGTCGTGAACCCGAACAACCCGACCGGCCGCATGCTGCCCGCCGCCACGCTGCTGCGCTGGCACGCGAAGCTGGCGGCGCGCGGCGGCACGCTGCTGGTCGATGAAGCCTTTATCGACTGCCTGCCCGATGGCTCGGTGGCCGCGCACAGCGGCATGGCCGGCCTGGTGGTGCTGCGCTCGATCGGCAAGTTCTATGGCCTGGCCGGCATCCGCTGCGGCTTCGTGCTGGCGCAGCCGGCACTGCTGGACGCGCTGCGCGAGCGCATGGGCCACTGGACCGTATCGGGCCCGGCACGCGAAGTCGCGCGGCATGCGCTGGCCGACCACGGCTGGCAAGATGCCACCCGCGCGCGGCTGCAAGCATGCGGCGCGAAGCTGGCCGCGCTGCTGGACCGCCACGGCCTGGCGCCGGTGATGCATCCGCTGTTCTGCTGGGTGCCGCATGACGAAGCCGCGCGGCTGCACCACGCGCTCGCGCAACAAGGCGTCTGGACCCGCTACTTCGACGCCGCCGGCGGCTGCCCGCCGAGCCTGCGCCTGGGCCTGCCGCCGGACCAGCCACACGCCTGGCAGCGGCTGGACGCGGCATTGGCCGCGGCCACTGCCTGAACCACTTTCCCCGATCCCATGCTGAACCGCCTGACGCCCGTTATCGCTTCCACGCTGCTGCTGGCAGCCCTGCCCGCCGCCGCCGCGGTGTCTGCCGTCGACGATTCGGGCCAGACCGTGACGCTGGCGCAGCCCGCGCGCCGCGTGATCTCGCTGGCGCCGCATGTCACCGAAATGATCTTCGCGGCCGGCGGCGGCGAGCGCATCGTCGGCACGGTCAGCTACAGCGACTACCCGCCGCAGGCGCGCGAGATCGCGCGCGTGGGCGACAACAAGGCGCTGGACCTGGAGCGCATCGCCGCGCTCAAGCCCGACCTGATCGTGGTCTGGCGCCACGGCAATGCGCAGAAGCAGACCGACCGCCTGCGCGCGCTCGGCATCCCGCTGTTCTACAGCGAGCCGCGCAGGCTGGCAGCGATTCCTGAAAACATGGAGAAGCTCGGCACGCTGCTGGGCACCGAAGCCACCGCGCGGCGCGCTGCCGACGGCTTCCGCCAGCAGGTGGAGACGCTGCGCAAGACCTACGCGGCACGCCCGCCGGTGACGGTGTTCTACCAGGTCTGGCAGCAGCCGCTGATGACGCTCAACGGCCAGCACCTGGTCAGCGACATGCTGGCGCTGTGCGGCGGGCGCAACCTGTTCGCGGCCGAGACGCCGCTGGTGCCGACCGTGTCGGTCGAAGCGGTGATCGCGGGCAACCCGGAAGCGATGCTGACGGCGGGCATGGGCGCCACGCGCTCGGACCAGCCGCTGCCGGATTTCGAGATGTGGCGGCGCTGGAAGCAAGTCACGGCGGTGGCGCGCAACAACCTGTTCGTGATCGACGGCGACCTGGTCAACCGCGCCGGTCCGCGCGTGGTGCAAGGCGCCGAGCTGATCTGCAAGGACCTGGACACGGCGCGCAAGCGCCGGCCCGCACGCTGATCAGGCGGCGCGGTTCCACCAGCCGAGCCGGACACCGCCCGGCCCCAGCGTGAAGCCACAACTGGCACCGAAGCCCAACTCCCAGTTGACCGTCGCCGCCAGCGGCACGCCCAGCCAGTGCGCGGCCAGCATGCGCATCGGGCCGGCATGGCCGACCACCCAGAGACATTCAGCGCGATCTGCGGCAAGCGTTCCCGCCCAGCCGGCAACCCGCGCCATCGCCTGCGCCGGCGCTTCGCCGCCATGGGGGCGCGCGTGCAGCAGGTCGGCCGCCCACTGGTCGAGCGCGGCGCGGTCGATCGCGTCCCAGGCCACGCCCTCCCAGCTGCCGAAATCGATCTCGCGCAGGCGGGGTTCGGTGTCGATGGCCGGAACGCCGCCCGGCAGCAGCTGCACCAGCGCCTGCGCGGTGCCGAGCGCGCGCGCCAGCGGGCTGGCGACAATGCGATCAGGCGTGGGCAGGCCCGCGGCCATCTGTGCCGCCGCAGGCGTCAGCGGCGCCACCAGCGGCAGGTCGAGGCAGCCATAGCAGGTGCCCGCCGGCACCTGCGGCTGTGCATGGCGGATCAGGACCACATCCATGCCGCGGCCACCAGGTAGAGCAGGATCTCGGCGCACTGCTGGGCCATGCCCAGGCAGTCGCCGGTATAGCCGCCGATGCGGCGCACAAAGTAGCGGCCGAGCAGCAGGCGCAGACCCAGCAGCGCGACCACTGCCGTCGCGCAGAACCACGGCGACACCAGCCACAGCGGCACCAGCCCGCACAGCAGCGCGAACGCCAGCCCCGCGCCGGCCAGCTTCTGCGCTACCGGCTTGGCCTTGCCCTCCGGGCGCACGTAGGTCAGCGTGGCCAGATAGCTGACCGCCATCGCGCGGCTGGCGGCGTGCGCGGCGACGATCACCGCCAGCAGCACCATCAACCCGCCGCGCCCCGCAATCGCCACCAGCAACTGCCACTTGAGCAGCAACGCCACCACCAGCGCGATCGCACCGAACGCGCCGATGCGCGAGTCATGCATGATGCGCAGCACGTCCTCGCGCTGCCACGCGCCGCCGAAGGCATCGACGCAATCGGCCAGGCCGTCTTCATGGAAGGCGCCGGTCAGCAGCAGCGTGGCGGACATGCCCAGCAGCACGGCCACGCCGGGCGGCCACCACAGCATTGCCCCCCAGGTGACCAGCGCGCCCACGCCGCCCACCAGCAGCCCGACCAGCGGAAAGTAGCGCGCGGCGGCGTGCAGGTAATGCGGTTCGAATCCGGCCCAGCGCGCCAGCCAGCCCGGCAGCGGCACGCGCGTGAAGTAGCCCAGCGCCGTCAGGAAATAGCGCAGCTCGGCGGCCACGCGGGCGCGGCTGCGTGGTTCGGGTGCTGGTGCAGGCACCGGGTCGGACGGCACGCTCATGGCGAGGCGGTGCTGACGCCGGCGCCGCTAAAGGTCGCCATTTCGTTCAGGAACGCCGCCGCCGAGGCCAGCAACGGCCACGCCAGCGCGGCGCCCGTGCCCTCGCCCAGGCGCAGGTCCAGCGCCAGCAGCGGCGCGGCGCCGAACTGGTCCAGCAGCGCACGGTGGCCGCGCTCATGCGAGCAGTGCGTGAACACGCAGTACTGCAGCACGTTGGGGTCCAGGCGCTGCGCCACCAGCAGCGCGGCCGTGGCGATAAAGCCATCGACCAGGATCACCATGCGGCTCGCGGCAGCGGCCAGGAACGCGCCTGCCATCATCGCGATCTCGAAGCCGCCGAAGGTGGCCAGCACGTCCAGCGGTGCCTGCACATCGGCATGCAGCGCCAGCGCGCGCTCCAGCACCTCGCGCTTGCGCGCCAGGCCGGCATCGTCCAGCCCGGTGCCGCGCCCGATGCAGTGTTCCAGCGGCAGGCCGGTCAGCCGCTGCATCAGGCAGGCGGCGGCTGAAGTATTGGCAATGCCCATCTCACCGAAGGCGATCACGTTGCAGCCATGCTGCGCATGGCGCAGCACGCGCGCCATGCCGGCCGTCATCGCCGCGGCGGCCTGCTCCGGCGTCATCGCCGGCTCGACCGCGAAGTTGCGGGTGCCGTCGGCAATGCGGCAATTGACCAGGCCCGGTGCCGCCGGCAGCGGCACGCGCACGCCCGCGTCGACGATCTCCAGCGCAATGCCGTGCTGGCGCGAGAACACATTGATCGCCGCGCCGCCAGCCAGGAAGTTCTGCACCATCTGCGCGGTGACCTCGGCCGGATAGGCGCTGACACCGGCGTCGGCCACGCCGTGGTCGGCGGCAAACACGATCACCGTCGGGCGCTGCAGCACCGGCCGCGCCGTGCCGAGGATCAGGCCCAGCTGCAAGGCCAACGATTCCAGCCGGCCCAGTGCGCCGAGCGGCTTGGTCTTGTCGTCGATGGCGGCCTGCAGCACGGGGCGCAGGGCATCGTCGAGGGGAGTGATTTCCGGAAACTGCATGATGCTTTGACCTTGTATTCCAAAGAGATGCGGCTACATTTCAACGCCGCGCTGCGCCTTGATGCCCTGCTGGAAGGCATGCTTGACCGGCGTCATGTCGGTGACGGTGTCGGCCGCCTCCACCAGCGCCGGCGGCGCGCCGCGGCCGGTGATGACCACGTGCTGCATCGGCGGGCGCGCGCGCAGGTCGGCAATGACCTGCTCCACATCAAGATAGTGCAGCTTGAGCGCGATGTTCAGTTCATCGAACAGCACCAGGCCGATGCCGGGGTCGCGCAGCATGCCGCGCGCCACTTCCCAGGCAGCCTCGGCCTTGGCCACGTCGCGGGCGCGGTCCTGCGTTTCCCAGGTATAGCCCTCGCCCATCACGTGGAAAGCGCACTCGTCCGGGAAGCGGCGCAAGAACATCTCCTCGCCGGTGGGCTGCGCGCCCTTGATGAACTGGACCACGCCGGTGCGCATGCCGTGGCCGAGCGCGCGCACCACCATGCCGAAGCCCGAGCTGGACTTGCCCTTGCCATTGCCGGTGGTGATGACGATCACGCCGCGCTCATCCTGCGCGGCGGCAATCTTGGCGTCGACGACTTCTTTCTTGCGCTCCATGCGCGCCTTGTGGCGGGCATCGCGGTCCGGGTCTTCTGCAGGCGGGTTCTGGGTATCAGTCATGACGTGTGTCGGGTGTGGGTGGGGGCGGCGCCGTCGGGAATCAGCGCAGTATGCGCGCCGTCGGTGACGCTGACGATGGCGGTTCGCAGCGCGCGCGAGCAGTGTTCAGGGGTCAGCACCTGGGCGGCAGTGCCATGCAGCGTAGTGCCGTCTTCTGCCATCAGCAGGGCGTGGGTGGCGTAGCGCAGCGCCAGCGTCAGGTCGTGCAGGATCACCACGATGGCGTGGCGCCCGGCCCGGGCCAGCGCGGCCAGCTGTTCCAGCACCAGGATCTGGTGGCGCAGGTCCAGGTGCGAGACCGGTTCGTCCAGCAGCAGCAGCGGCGCCTGCTGCGCCAGCGCCGCGGCCAGCGAGGCGCGCTGGCGCTCGCCGCCGGACAGGGTCAGCACATCGCGCGCGGCCAGCGCTTCAATATCCATCGCGCGGATCACTTCGTGCACGATGCGGTCGTCTTCGCGCCCGGTCCAGCCCCAGCCGGACAGGTGCGGATGCCGCCCCACGCGCACGGCATCCTGCACCGACATCGAGAAGGTGTCATGCACGGCCTGCGGCAGGTAGGCGCGCTGGCGCGCCAGCACCGCCGGCGCGATCTGCGCCGCCGCGGTGCCGTCGATCTCTGCGCTGCCGCCATCGGCGTGGCGCAGGCCGGCCAGCACCGTCATCAGCGTGGACTTGCCGGCACCGTTGGGCCCGGCAATGCACCACAGCTGCCCAGGGCCGATGGTCATCGTCAGGCTATCCACCAGCACGCGCTGGCCGGTGCGCAGCCGCACATCGCGCAGCGCAAGCTGCGGACAGGCGGTGAGCGGATGGGACCAGTGCGGGCTTTGGCTCATCGCGGCCTCCGCAGCAGCAGGTAGAGGAAGGTCGGCACGCCCAGCAGCCCGGTGATCACGCCTACCGGCAGCTGCGCGGGCGCAATCACGGTGCGTGCGATCAGGTCGGCGGCCATCAGCAGCGCGCCGCCCAGCAGCGTGGCGGCCGGCAGCAGCAGGCGCTGGTCGTTGCCCCACGCCAGCCGCACCAGGTGCGGCACCACCAGCCCGACAAAGCCGATCGAGCCGGCCGTGGTGATGGCCGCGGCAATGCACAGCGACGCCAGCAGGAAGGTCGCCAGCCGCACGCGGCCCACGCGCACGCCCAGCGACTGCGCCACGGTCTCGCCCAGCAGCATCACGTTGAGCGCGCGCGCCATCGGCATGGCCAGCAGCAGCGCCACCACCAGCATGGCCAGCGCGCCGCCGTAGGCGGCGGTGCCGCTCAGGTCGCCGGTCAGCCAGAACAGCATGCCGCGCAGGCGCGACTCCGGCGCAATGGAAAGGATCAGGGTAATGACCGCACCCCAGCCTGCGGCCAGGATCACGCCGGTCAGCAACAGCCGGGCGCCCGCCTCGCGGTGGCCGCCCTGCACCTGCGGATGCAGCAGGTCGCGCCGCGCCAGCGACGCCACCAGCACCATCGCCGCCAGTGCACCGATGGCGGCGGCGGCCTGCACGCCCCACCACGGCGCCAGCAGCAGCATGGCCAGCAGCGCGGCAGTGGAGGCGCCGCCCGACACGCCCAGCACATAGGGCTCGGCCAGCGGGTTGCGCAGCAGCACCTGCATCAGCGCGCCGGACAGGGCCAGCAGCCCGCCGCAGGCAAACGCCGCTGCCGCGCGCGGCAGCCGCAGTTCACGCACGATCGCTCCGGCGGTGCCGGTGTCGGTACCGCTGAGCGCAAGCCAGAGCTCGCGCGCATCGAGCGACACGCTGCCCAGCGCCAGCGACAACGCGAACGCCAGCAGCGCCGCGAGCGCCAGCACCAGCCAGATCGCCAGGGCGCGCCGGAACTCAGACATGGCGCGCCCGTGCGCTCATCGCTGGCGCCAGCCCAGCGTGATGAAGCCCGCGCGTCCCTGCGTGTTGTAGGGGTAGGCGAGCTGGTAATCCTTGTCGAACAGGTTTTCGACGCGGGCGGCGATGAACCATTGCTTGTCGATGTTGTAGCGGGCGTTCAGGTTGACGATACCGTATCCGCCCAGCCGGCGCGAGCCGGCATCCATGCGCGACGACGACACCAGCCATTCGCCGCCGAAGCGCCAGTTGCCGAAGTCACGGCCCACGTCCAGCGCGGCATGGCGGCGCGCGCGGCGCAGCAGCTGGGTGTTGGTCTGCTCGTCGACCGGGTTCTGGAAGGTCACGCTGGCGCCGAAGTCGGTGCCGTAGACGCTGGCGCGCCACGAGGCCTCGATGCCCTGCACCTTGGCCTTGTTGACGTTCTGCGCCAGGAACAGGCCGCTGGGCTGCAGCGCCGACACGATCAGGTCGTCGTAGCGCGTCTCGAAGGCGGTCACGCGCAGCAGGCCGGCGCTGGCGGTGGCGTACTGCACGCCGGCCTCGACCGACTTGGCACGTTCCGGCTGCAGGTTCGGCTGGCCGAAGTTGGGGAAGTACAGCTCGTTGAAGGTCGGCGCGCGGAAGGCATTGCTGACACTGGCGATCAGCTTGAGCGCATCGGTCACGTAGTAGCCGTAGCCGGCGCGGAAGCTGCCCTGGTTGCCGAAGTCGGAATAGTGGTCGTTGCGCGCGTTGAGCTGCAACTGGTGCTTGCCGATGCGCCCGTCATAGCCGCCGAACACCGAGAACACATTGCGCGTGGGCGCGCCGTAGGCGCTGGAGTCCAGCTCCTGCTGCAGGTAGTCGGTGCCGAACAGCAGCGTGTGGTTGGCGGCCAGCGCATACTCGTTCTGCCAGTTGAACTGGCGGTTGCGGGTATTGAAGGTGCCGTTGGGCCTGCCGTTGAGGAAGGTGTCGCTGCGGTCCTCGCTCTGCGACAGCTTGAAATGGGTGGACCAGTCCGCCCCCACCTTGCCGTTGACGAAGGCCGACAGCGTGTACAGCTCGCTGTTGGTCCGGTTGTCGTCGGTCGGGCGGCCGAAGGCGCTGTCGAACGACAGCTTGCTCTTCGAGTAATAGCCGGTGAAGCCCGCGTCCCAGTTCGGCGCGAAGCGGTGCTTGACCTGGCCCGACACGCTCTGGTTCTCGTACGGGTTGTCGTTGGGATTGGCGCGCGGCGCCTGCTTCGTGTTGATCGACGAGAAGCCGTCGGTCTTGAATGCCGAGCCGGTCAGGTTGAACGAGGTATCGCCGACCTGGCCGCCATAGCCAACCGTGCCCTGGCGCGTATTGTTGCTGCCATACTCCACCGCCGCATTGGCCGCCGGGGCCTGCCCGGCGCCGCTCTTGGTGAAGATCTGAACCACGCCGCCGATCGCATCCGAGCCGTACAGCGCCGACACGTTGCCGCGCACGATTTCGATATGGTCGATCTGGTCGGGCAGGATATTGGCCAGCTGCGCGGTGCCGCTGCTCGCGGACGATACCCGCACGCCGTCGATCAGGATCAGCGTCTGGTTGGAGTTGGCGCCGCGCATGAACAGCGTGGTGTTGGTGCCCATGCCGCCGTTGGCCGAGAATTCCACGCCGGCCTGGTTGCGCAGCAGCGTGCGCAGGTCGGGCGCCTGCGAGTTGACGATGTCCTGCTGCGTCACCACCGTGGTGTGAGGCAGCGCCTCGGTGATGGCTTGCGCGGTACGGGTGGAAGTGACCACCACCGGCGCGAGCTGCGTGGTGCGGCTGTCGGGGCGGCTCTCGGTGCCGCTGTCGGCCGCTTGCGCGAACGACGTGGCCGGAACCAGGGTGAACGAGGCGATGGCCGCCAGGATGGCGGGCACGGACGGACGCACCGCCGGGGTTGCCGGGCGGGTCGACCTGTGGAGCGATGAACGCATGATGCAGGACTGGATAGGAACGGCCGGGCCCGTTCCCCCGCGGACCATATGGCGATGAGGCGTGCCGCGCACGGGCGGCAGCCCGCGTTCAGGCCGGTATCCGGGCTGGCGACACTGGGCCGGCGCCTTCCCGAACCTGCGGTTCAGTGGCGTGTGGCCGGTCCTGCGGTGCATGTGGCCGGGAATGGGATCCGGCCTTGCCAGCGGCGTTGCCGGCAGGCTGGCTGTCGGCGATGTCGGGGTCTGGCAGATGCGCACCGCGGTCGCTTACCGTTGCGGGGGCAGCACAGGTTGGCCTGTCCGGCGCGCAGCCGGCCCGGCTCCCTGTTTCCCGTTGAACTACCCTTTCGCCAGGGACGAAAAGGGCGAGCACCTGGAACGTGCGCGAGTCTAGGGCGTTTCGCCCCCCGCGTCAACGCGGCTGCCAGTAGTGTTTTGTCACAACTCTGCTGGCGTTTTGGGTGCAGAAGCCTGCAACTTCCACGCGGGTGGCCAGTCACAAACCCTTTCCTCCGCATTGTGCAAGCCGGCGCATCGGCTAGAATCGCGATACCTGACACTTCTCCCATCATGACAGGCCCTATGCTCACCGAACTCGAACAACTGGCCGCCAAGATCGGGCGCGTGCTGCACCATGCGGACACCCTGGCGGCGGAGAACCAGCGGCTGCGCGACGAGATCGCCCGGCTGGAGGGCGAAGCCGTGCAGTTGCGCGGCGAGCGCGAGGCCATGGCCGCCGACCGCGAACTGCTCAATATCAAGATCGAGGAAGCGCAACTGCGCATCCAGTCCATCCTTGACAAGCTGCCGACCGCCAGCGACACGCGCCAGCTCGACCTGCTGGGCGAAGAGGCTGCGGCGCAGGACGCCGAGCCGCACAAGGCCCCCGGAGAACACGCATGAGCAACAAGCAAGTCGAAGTCAATATCGCCGGCCAGCCCTACCGCTTTGCCATCGCGCCCGAGAACGAGGCCGCGCTGCTTGAAGCCGTGGCCCTGGTCGACACGCAGATGAACAAGCTGCGCAACGGCATCGCGGCCAAGGGCGTGGAGCGCGTGGCCGTGATGGCCGCGATCAGCATCGCCTCGGACCTGCTGAACCTGCAGCGCAAGCAGCAAGCCGATGGCGCGATCCCGGTGGACGCCATCCGCGCGCGCATCCGCGAGCTCAACGAGCGCGCCGACGAGGCCCTGCGGCAATATGCGCACGTGGGCACCGGTACGCGCGGCTGAGCGATGAAAGTGGGATGTGCTGCGGATGCCGCGCTGTCGCGCAAAATGTAACGATACGCGCGAGTGGACTTGGTATGCCCTGCAACGCGGTGTATAGTGTAGCCAGACTGCACGAGGCACCACAGATGTGCAGCGACAGGCTAGGTTATCGCGCCCGGCCGCCGTTCTCATCCCATCCTAGTCAGAAACGGCAAACGTCTGACATCCCGCACGCGGATCCGGTTTTCCGGGCACGATGATGCGCCTGGAGAGTCAGACGTTTGACAGTTTCCCTGCCTGGTTCGTGAGGGTCATAACTCCTTGAACCGATATGCATGCATGGTGCGGGATCATGTCGCGTGGGCGAGCGCGTCATCGCATTCATAGTCTGGGCCTGGCCTGGACTCCCTGAGTGGATGATGTACCCGAAATGCGACTTCCGCAGCCACTCTGAACCTCACTTGGGTTCAGGATGCCGACCCAGCGGCCAAGGCGGGGACCCCCTAAAAAGGCGGTGGTTTTCTGAACCATCGCCTTTTTTCTTGCCTGCTTTTTCCTTGCAGGCCTTCCATTCCTGAGCTGCGCCGTGAGCCCGAACCAGAACCAACGCGCCCGCCAGTACTGGCTGATGAAATCAGAACCGGAAGAAGCCAGCATCGACGACCTGGCCCGGGAAGGCACGCTGCCCTGGACCGGCGTGCGCAACTACCAGGCGCGCAACTTCATGCGCGACGCCATGCAGATCGGCGACGGCGTGCTGTTCTACCACTCGTCGTGCCCGGAGCCCGGCATTGCCGGCCTGGCCGAGGTCTGCTCAGTACCCTACCCCGACCCCACCCAGTTCGACCGCAAGAGCCCATACCATGACGCCGCGTCCAAGGCCGACGCGCCGCGCTGGCTGCTGGTCGACGTGCGCTTCGAACGCAAGAGCGCGCTGATCCCGCTGGCCGCCTTGCGCGAACATGAGGAACTGGCCGACATGGTGGTGCTACGTCGCGGCAACCGGCTGTCGATCACGCCGGTGACGCCGGCCGAATGGCGCTTCATCACCGGCAAGCTGATGCGCTGAACCCTGCCCGGCAGGCCCGGGCAAGGCTGATAACAACAACCCTGAAGACACGATGCAGTTCGACAACCTGCCGGTGCTGGTTCCTGCCCTGCTTGCCCTGGGCGCTTTCACCGGCTTCTGCGCCGGGCTGCTCGGCGTGGGCGGCGGCATGATGATGGTGCCCTTCCTGACGCTGCTGTTCACCAGCCTGGGCTTTGCCGACGAGGCCATCGTCCATATGGCGATCGCCACCTCGATGGGCACCATCCTGTTCACCTCATTGTCGTCCGTGCGTGCACACCACAAGCGCGGCGCGGTGCGCTGGCCGATCGTGCTGGCGCTGGCGCCGGGCATCGTGCTCGGCGGCATGATCGGCGGCGGCAAGGTGTTCGCGGCGCTCAAGACCAGCTGGCTGTCGCTGGCCTTTGCCGGCTTCGTCGGGTTTTCCGCGCTGCAGATGCTGCGCAACCGTCGCCCCAAGCCCGGCCGGCAGCTGCCCGGATTTGCCGGCATGGCGGGCGCGGGCGGCGTGATCGGCTTCCTGTCCAGCCTGGTTGGCGCGGGCGGCGCCTTTGTCTCGGTGCCGTTCATGGCCTGGTGCAACGTGCCGATCCACAACGCGGTGGCCACCTCGGCCGCGCTCGGCTTCCCGATCGCCGCGGCCAGCGTGGCCGGCTATGTCTGGAGCGGCTGGCAGATGCCGGGGCTGCCGGCGGGATCGCTCGGCTATCTCTACCTGCCGGCCCTGCTGGTGATCGCCGCGGCCAGCGTGATGACCGCGCCGCTGGGCGCGCGCACCGCGCACCGGATGGATGTGGGCCAGTTGCGCAAGGTCTTTGCCGTGCTGCTGCTGTGCCTGGCAAGCTATATGTTGTGGAAGGCCTGGCAGGCATTCTGACCCGGACGGGGGAGGCGCGCCCGCGCCGGCTTCGCAACAATCGTTTGCAATCTCGCGGAACGATCGGGCACCCGTTCACGTCTGATACCCATCACGTTTGAACGGGAGAACAACATGAAACAATGGCTTGCCGCCACCCTGCTGGGCACCACCGCTATCGTCGCCTCGGCGCACGGTGGCCCCACTGAAACGCCGTCGGGCGTGCTGTCGCTGAGCGCGCAGGCCGTCACCGAAGTGCCGACCGATATCGTGCACCTGACGCTTGCCGCGGAGCAGGAAGGCGCTGAACCGGCCGCGATTTCCTCGGGCCTGTCGACCCGGACGCAGGCCGTCATCACGCAGGCGCGCCGCGTCCAGGGCGTGACCGCCGAGTCGGGCGGCTTCACCATCCACCCGAACACCGACCGCAACGGCCGCATCAGCACCTGGCGCGGGCGTTCCGAAGTCATCCTGAAGTCGCGCGATTTCTCGGCCGTGTCCAAGCTCGCTGGCGAGCTGGCCAGCCAGATGCAGGTGCAGAACATCGCCTTCTCGCTGTCGCGCGAAGCGCGCGAGGCCGCCGAAGCCAAGCTGGCCGAGCAGGCCATCGCCTCGTTCCGCAGCAAGGCGCAGTCGACCACCAAGCTGTTCGGCTACAACAGCTACACCATCCGCGAAGTCAGCCTGAATGAAACCGGCGTGGTGCCGCCGATGCCGCGCATGTACGGTGCTGCCAAGGCCATGATGGCCGACGCTGCGGTGCCGGTGCCGGTTGAGGGCGGCAAGACGCAGGTGACGGTGTCGGTCAACGGCTCCGTGCAGATGCTGAAGTAAGACAGCCGCGCCCTGCGCCATCGCGCAGGGCGCTGGCCATCACGGCGCTCAGAGCGTCGCGAACTGCTCGCGCAGCACGTTCTTCTGCACCTTGCCCATGGTATTGCGCGGCAGCTCGTCCACCACGTGCACGCGCTTGGGCACCTTGAAGTTGGCGATGCGGCCCTTGAGCGTGCCGATCAGCGCCGCTTCGTCGATTTCCGCACCCGGCTTGCGCACCACCACCGCCACCACGGCCTCGCCGAAATCCGCGTGCGGCACGCCGATCACGGCGCTCTCGGCCACGCCCGGCATCTCGTCGATAAAGCTCTCGATTTCCTTCGGGTAGACGTTGTAGCCGCCCGAGATGATCAGGTCCTTGCTGCGTCCGACGATGGTCAGGTAGTTGTCCGGCACCACGCGCTCGCCCGACTGGCTGACAATGGCGCCGCCGAAGCGGCCGACGTCGCCGGTCTTGAACCAGCCGTCCTCCGTGAACTCTTCCCTGGTCTTCTCCGGCATGCGCCAGTAGCCCTTGAACACGTTCGGGCCCTGGACCTCGACATTGCCGATCTCGCCCGGTGCGCACGGCTGGCCCTCGCCATCGACCACGCGCACCGCTACCCCCGGCAGCGGCATGCCGACGGTGCCGCCGATGCGCTCGCCCAGCGCGGCATCGTACGGGTTGGACACCAGCATCACGGTCTCGCTCATGCCGTAGCGTTCCAGGATGGTATGGCCGGTGCGCTCGCGGAAGGCGTCGAAGGTCTCCAGCAGCAGCGGCGCCGAGCCGGACACGAACAGCCGCATGCGGCGGCAGGTGTCGTCGTCGAAGCGCGGCTCCTGCAGCATGCGCACGTAGTAGGTCGGCACGCCCATCATCACCGTGCAGCGCGGCAGGAATTTCAGCACCTGCGCCATGTCCAGCCTGGGCGCCCAGATCATCTTGGCGCCGGCCAGCAGCGCGCCGTGCGAAGCCACGAACAGGCCGTGCACGTGGAACATCGGCAGCATGTGCAGCAGCACGTCGTCGCTGCGCCAGCCCCAGAATTCATGCAGCGTCTGCGCATTGGAGGCCAGGTTGCGGTGCGTCAGCATCGCGCCCTTGCTGCGGCCGGTGGTGCCAGAGGTGTAGAGAATGGCGGCAAGGTCGTCATCCTGGCGTGCGACCGTCTCGAAGGCATCTGACTTGCCCGCCGCGCGCGACAGCAGCGAGCCGCTGCGGTCGTCGTCCAGCGTAAAGACGTGGTTGACGCCGTGGCGGAACGCCACCTTGGACACCCAGCCGAAATTCTTGCTGCTGCACACCACCACCGACGGCTCGGCATTGCCGACGAAGTAGTCGATCTCTGCCTCCTGGTAAGCGGTGTTCAGCGGCAGGTAGACGTAGCCGGCGCGCAGCGTGGCCAGGTACAGGAACAGCGCTTCGGGGGACTTCTCCACCTGCACCGCCACGCGTGCGCCTTCGGGCAGGTGCAGCGAGGCCAGCAGGCTGGCGAGCTTGGCGGTGGCGCGGTCAAGGTCGTCCCAGCTGTAGTACAGCCCGTCACGCGTCTCGATGCAGCAGGCGGTGCGGTCGGCGGGGAAGCGGGATTCGAACAGGGCGAACAGGTTGGCGTTCATGTCGGGGATCGAACGAAAGGCTAAGGAAAACGAAGAAAACGTGTGGAAGCAGTCATCATGGCGGCGTGCCCTACTCCCCACGGAACTGCGGTGGCCGGCGCGCGAGGAAGGCGGCCACCCCTTCCGCGTGGTCCGCACCTTCGGCGTAGGCAAAATGCGCGTCCAGCTCAGCGGGCGACAGCGGTGCCGGCAGCGGCGCCAGCCGGCGGATGGTGGCCTTGTTGATGCGGGCGGCGACGGGCGCGCCGGCGGCAATGCGGCGCACCGTGGCCTCGACCTCCGCGGCCAGCGCGCCGGGCTCGACCACGCGGGTCAGCAGCCCTTTGTCGCGCGCCTCGGCGGCGTCGAAGACCCGGCCTTCCAGCAGGATCTCCAGCGCGGCGGCGCGGCCCGCCAGCGCCAGCAGGCCCTGCAGCTCGCCGGGCGCCATCGGGAAGCCCAGGCGGTTGATCGGCACGCCGAAGCGGCTGTCCGACGCGGCCATGCGCAGGTCGCAGTGGCAGGCGATTTCCAGCCCGCCGCCCACGCATACGCCTTCGATCATGGCCACGGTGGGGTGCGTGCATTGCGCCACCGCCGCCAGTGCCGGCGCGATGGTGGCCATGTGGTAGTGGCGCACCGCGGCCTCGTCGGCGCGCTCTGCCGGGAACTCGGCGATGTCGGCGCCGGCGGCAAAGTTGCCGTCGGCACCGCGCACCACCACGCAGCGCAGCGAGGTATCGGCGGACAGGCGTGCAAAGCCCGCCGCCAGCTCGCGCCACATCTGCGCGGAAATGGCGTTGAGCTTGCCCGCGTGCGACAGCGTCACGGTGGCGGTGGTGCCCTGCGTGGCAAACAATACGGTGCCGCTCATCGCCGCGCCCCCTTGCATCGGATCAGCGTTGACATGGCGCCCCGTCAGTCGATCTTGGCGCCGGACTGCTGCACCACCTGCGCCCAGCGGCGAATCTCGGCGTGCTGGAACTGCGCGAACTGCTCCTGCGTAAACGCCGGCGTCTCGGAGCCGTTGTTAAGCCATACCTGCTTGAGCTCCGGCGAGTTCAGCGCCTTCTCGGTCTCTGCATACAGGCGGTCGACGATCTCCTTGGGCGTGCCCTTGGGCACCCACATCGCATACCAGGTCGACACGTCATAGTTGGGCACGCCCGCCTCGGCCGCGGTCGGCACGTTGGGGAACGCCGCCGAGCGCTTGCTTGAAGCCACCGCCAGCGCCTTGATGCGGCCCGCGCGGATATGCTGCGCCGACGAGCCCAGGCCGTCGAACATCAGGTCGACCTGGCCCGCGATCAGGTCGGACAGCGCCGGGCCCGCGCCCTTGTAGGGGATGTGGGTGATGAAGGTCTTGGTCTGGAGCTTGAACAGCTCGCCCGCCAGGTGGTGCGACGAGCCGTTGCCGGCCGAACCGTAGTTCAGCTTGCCGGGATTGGCCTTGGCGTAGGCAATCAGCTCCTGCAGCGTGTTGGCCTTGACGCGGTTGGGATTGACCACCACCACTTGCGGCGGCTGCGCGATCACCGTGACCGGGATGAAGTCCTTCTCGATGTCGTAGTCCAGCTTCTTGTAGAACGACGGGGCAATCGCGTGGTGCGCGCCGCCGATGAACACCGTATAGCCGTCCGGCGCGGCCTTGGCCGCAATGCTGGCACCGACCGTGCCGCCGGCGCCGCCGCGGTTGTCGATCACGAACTGCTTGCCGAGCTGCTTGGACAACTGCGCGGTCAGCGGCCGTGCAAAGGCGTCGGTGCCGCCGCCGGCGGGAAACGGCACGATCACGGTGACGGGCTTGGACGGCCAGGTGTCGGCATGCGCGGCGGGTGCGGCGAGCATTGCGCCGGCGCCGAGGCCGGCCAGGCCCAGGGCCACGCCCGTTGCCCGCGCGCACGCGGCCAGGCTGAACTGACGACGATTCATTGCTTGTCTCCTCTCTCTTCTGCGGAAAGTCAATCTGATGGCCGCGCGACACCGCCGCGGCGTGAAGTTACTGCTCAGGTCCCGACAAGAAAACGCGGCGCGCTAGGCGCCGCGGGTGCGGGGGGCGACCCCCGTGACCAGACCAGGGTCACAGCAGCTTCCCGACGCTACGGCTCATGCGCGGGTTGCCGGCGCCCAGGCGTGCCAGATTGTCATCCAGCGCCTCAGGCACGTAAAGATAGTTGACCATCATGCCGCAGCTCTGGCTGCGGCCTTTGCGCGACAGGTCGGCGCCCCAGTTCAGCCGCTCCACGCAGGCCCCGTTGCCCAGGTGGAAGCGCGCCACCGGGTCGGCCGGCATCGACTGGTTGCGTTCGCGCACCAGGAAATGCGCGCCCAGGGTCATGGCGGTATCGCGGATCACGGTATCGGCGGCATCCGGCACCAGCGCCTCCAGCCACCCTGCGCCGTCCGCGGGCGCCTTGCCGTGGCGCTCGCTCCAGCGCGCCAGGCGCTTGTCGCCCAGCACGCGCGCAATGGCATCGCCATCCTGCTTGCGCAGCCAGTCGGCAAACCCGGGGATCGGCGAGAGCGTGGCGAACTGATTCACTTTTGGGAATTCACGCTGGACCTCCTCGATCACACGCTTGAGCAGGAAGTTGCCGAAGCTCACGCCGCGCAGGCCCGCCTGCGTATTGCTGATCGAATAGAAAATGGCCCACTTGACGCGACGCAAGTCTTCCAGCGGCGCGGCTTCATCCAGCAATGTATGGACATTGGCCGCCATCTCCGGCGCGAATGCCACCTCGACGAAGATCAGCGGCTCGCGCGGGATGCGCGGGTGGAAGAACGCATAGCAGCGGCGGTCGGAATCGAGGCGGTTGCGCAGGTCGGTCCATGAGGCGATCTCATGCACGGCCTCGTAGCGGATCAGCTTTTCCAGCAGCGATGCCGGCGAATCCCACGTGATCGGCTGCAGTTCCAGCAGGCCCACGTCGAACCAGTTGGAAAACAGCGCCTCGAGGTCGTCGTCAAGCGGGCGCAGGCCCGGCATGCGGCGCTGCCAGCGCAGCATGTCGGCGCGCAGCTGGATCAGGAAGTGCAGGCCGCAGGCGCTGCTGCCGCGCTGGCCATGCAGCGCGGCCAGCCGCTTGAAGAAGCGGATGCGCGCATTGGACAGGGCCTGGGCCAGGCCCGAAGGCGCGGCCTGCGCGCGGGCGGCGCGCGCGCCCTTGTCGCCGTCGGCCCCGGCGTCTTCGCTGCCCTTGCTGCCGCTACTGCTGGCGACTTCGGCCAGCACCGCCAGCATGCCGCGCCGGGTGGCCTCGCCGGCGGCTTCATACTCGGCCTGCCACGCCTGCGCGGCGGCATTGGCGGCGCCATCGGTCAGGCGCGCGTCGAAGCAAAGCCGCAGCTGCTCGCGCTGGCGGCGCACCGCGCGCGGCGGCAGCGGCGCCTCGCCGTCGGCCGGCGTGGCGGCGGCGGCCTTGGGGCTGGCCTTGGCGTCGCCCTCGCCCTTGCGTCCCCACCAGCGGCCCAGCCGCGACAGAAACTTCGAACCTGCCGGCTCGCTCTCGCCCAGCGGCGCACTGATCTTCTGGTCACCCGTGTCGAAGGAATTCATGCGGTACCTGCCTTGATGCATCGATCGGAACGTGGGGAAAACATCGGACTAGGGTTGCGGCGCCGCGGCTACTCCTCGCCGCCGGCCACGCGCAGCACCGGTGGCGCGCGCACGGCCTGGGTCTCGGCCGCCCCGGCGGTGGCACCGGCATCCAGCGTCTTGAGCGCCGCGCGCTGGCGCAGCAGGTGGGTCTTCATCATCGCCTCGGCGCCTTCGGGGTCGCGGGCCTTGAGCGCGGCGAACACGGACAGGTGCTCGGTGCAGGATTCCTGGATCCGGCCCGGCAGCTTCAGGCTCTTGTGGCGCGACAGCCGCAGCACCTTGCGCAGGTCGCTGATCAGGCCCGACAGCCAGCGGTTGCCGGCCAGCCGCTGGATCGATTCGTGGATCTGGAAGTTGGTTTCGTAGTAGGCGTCGATTTCGCCCGCCTGCGCGTAGCGCGCCAGGTCGGCATGCAGGCCGTCCAGCGCATCCAGGTCGGCGCGCGTGGCGTTGCGCGCGGCCTCGTAGGCGCAGCGCCCTTCCAGCAGTGCCATCAGCGGGAAGATCTCGTCCAGGTCCTGCTCGGACAGTTCATTGACGAAGCAGCCGCGGCGCGGCTCCAGCCGCACCAGGCCTTCGGCGGCCAGCACCTTGAGCGCTTCGCGCAGCGGCGTGCGCGAGATGCCCAGCGTTTCGGCCATCGCGCTCTCGTCGATCCATGCACCGGGCACCAGCGTATGCGCGTCGATCATGGCGCGCAGCCGGTCTGCCACTTCCAGGTACAACGCCTGCTGGACGATGCGCATGCTTCCCCCGGGTCGGATGGCGTGACCGATGCGTCCCGGTCACGGTCTGGCATCGCCCAGCGCAGATGCGCCCCGCTAGCCATAATTCATAATTATGGATTAGGACGCGAACGATACAAGGGATTTCGATGCTGCGCTGCAAACAAGCTGGAGCGATTGAGTCTGGTGGATGACCGGCGAGGTGCGGTCTGTGGGGTGCGGCGTGGGGTGCGGCGTGGGGTGCGGCGTGGGGTGCGGCGTGGGGTGCGATATGAGGTGCGGCGGGCGTTTCCATGCCTCCCTGCAAGGAAACGCCCGCGCCTGAAAATACTGCAGTACTGCTTTTCATCGTCGGCGGGTACTTTCAAAAGTATCCGCCGCGTGGGTCCATGGATTGCCGGCGCTGGCCCTGCGCCCCCCTTTGAAACGCGCTTGACGCGCGGATTTTCCCGTCGCCCTGGCTGTACGTGAAGTGCCGGCAAGTGCGGCCTGTCAGCCGTCACTCCCTCCCTGGCACTTCCGTTGGCGGCTGTGGCTTGCCGCTCATCTTTGTAACAATCAAGATAGCGATTTACGTGCCAGCGGGACTAAGTCCCTGATTTCATTGGCAACACGCATTCGGAAGTTGTTACAGAATACGTCTAGTGTAACAGGATGTTTCTAGAGTGTTACGAGGGTTTTCCCACATTTTTTTGTGCACCCGCCCGCCTGGCGGCAATGGCATATGCAGATTGTGCCGTGACCGCTATTTATCAGTGCGAGAATGTGAGCGCATCGCCGCAAATGCCCTGACTAAAGTGGTTGCATTCCTGAAACTGCGGTCGAGGCCGCAATCCTGACTGTCGCTTTCCACACAAACTGGAGTTCCGCCATGCAAGCTGGCAGCGATTTCACCCTGGCCGGCACCCCGGCAAACGAGACGCCGGCGCCTGCCGAGCCGCGCTACGCCGTGCCGCGGCCGCTGGGCCTGTCCTTTACCGGATCGGGTTCGGAGTACTTCCGTATCTGGATCGTCAATGCACTGCTGACCATCGTCACCTTCGGCATTTATTCGGCCTGGGCCAAGGTGCGCACGCTGCAGTATTTCTATCGCAACACGCGGCTCGACGGCGCGAGTTTTGACTACCACGGCAAGCCGTCCGCCATCCTGAAGGGCCGCGCCATCGTGTTCGCGCTGGTGTTCGCCTTCCAGATCGCTTCCACGGTCTCGCCCTTCCTTGCGCTGGCGATGCTGGTGGCGCTGCTGGCGGTGTTCCCCCTGTTGCTGGTGCGCTCGTTGCGTTTCCGCATGGCCAACTCCAGCTACCGCGGCCTGCGCTTCGCATTCACCGGCGGCAATGCCGATGCCTACAAGGTGTTCGTGCTGTGGCCGCTGGCCGCAGTGGCCACGCTGGGCCTGCTGGGGCCGCTGGCGCACCAGCGCTTCAAGCGCTACCAGCACAACCACACCCGCTTCGGTACCGCACCGTTTGCCTTCCACGCCGGCGCGGGCAATTTCTACGGCGTCTACCTGCGCGCCTTCGGCATGATGGTCGCGCTGGTGGCGGCCGCGGCGCTGGCCGGCTTCGTGCTGGGCGCGACCGCGTCGGGCAAGGCGGGCATGATGCTGTCGTTCGGCATCGGCGTGGGCGGTTTCTACCTGGCGCTGCTGGCCGTCAGCCCTTACGTGATGGCGCGCTTGCAGAATGTCGTGTGGAGCCACACCACGCTGGCGCCGCATGCGTTCCGCAGCGAGGTGGGGGCCGGCCGCATGGTCTTTATCTTCGTCACCAACCTGATCGCCATCGCGCTGACGCTGGGCCTGTACCTGCCGTTCGCGCGGGTGCGTTCGGCGCGCTACCGGCTCGAATGCGTGACCATGCTGGCGGCGGGCCCGCTCGACACCTTCGTGGCCGGCGAGGCGCAGCAAGTGGGTGCGCTGGGCGATGCGGCAGTAGACTGGTACGACATCGACATCGCGCTCTGAGCGCGCCGTGCGCTGACCCGGCCCGCACCATGATCCCAGTCACCTTCTTCGATGGCCGCTCGTCGCGCGCGTATCCGGCCACGCTGGCCGTTGAGGCGCAGCAGGCCGTGCTGCGCGACGAATCCGGCGCCGAGCTGCGGCGCGCGCCGCTGTCGGACGTACGCGTGTCCGAGCGCGTGCGCCGCGCGCCGCGGCTGGTCACCTTTGCCGACGGCGCCTTCTGCGAGATCACCGACCACGCCGCCTTCGACCACATGCTGGCCGCCACCGGCCATCGCGACAGCCTGGTGGCGCGCGCGCAGAACAGCTGGCGCCTGGCCGGCCTTGCCGTGGCGGCGCTGGTGGCGGTGCTGGTGCTGGGCTATTACGTGCTGCTGCCGTGGGGCGCCGGCATGATGGCGCGCGCGGTGCCGCCCGAGGTAGAGGCCCATCTCGGCAAGCTGACGCTGGCGAGCCTGGACAACGGCATGGTCAAGCCGACGCAGCTGCCGCCCGCCGAGCAGCAACGCATCCGCTCGGCCTTCGCGGCGCTGAAGCGGCCGCGCGATGCCGGCCACGATTACCAGATCCTGTTCCGCCAGGGCGGCGAGATCGGCGCCAATGCGCTGGCGCTGCCGGGCGGCACCATCGTGGTTACCGACGAGCTGGTCAGCCTGGCCGGCACCGGTCCCGGCATGATGGGCGTGCTGGCCCATGAAGCCGGCCATGTCGCCAACCGGCACGGCTTGCAGCAGGTGATCCAGGGGTCGGCGCTGGCGGCGCTGTCGGCCTACCTGTTCGGGGATATCTCGACGGTGCTGGCCGGGGTGCCGGCCGCCATCCTGACGCTGCGCTATTCACGCGACCACGAGCGCGAGGCCGACGCCTTTGCGATCGAGGTCATGCAGCGCAACGGCCTGCCGCCCGCGGCGCTGGCCGATGTGCTGGTCAGGCTGGACCACCGGCGCGGTGCGGCGTCGGACGCCGAGCCGGAACGCGGCCAGGACTTCATGTCGACCCACCCGCAAACGCAGGCGCGCATCGACGCCTTGCGCCGCGCCGGCAAATAGCGCGGACGGGTTCTTAGGCCGCCGGCTGCGATGCGCCGGCGCCGGGCTGGCGCCGGTAGGCCCAGACCACCATGGCGATGCCGGCCAGGATCATCGGCAGGCTCAGCCACTGGCCCATCGACAGCTTCAGCGCCAGCAGGCCCAGGAAGTTGTCGGGCTCGCGCGCGAATTCCGCGGCAAAGCGGAAGGCACCATAGCCGATCAGGAATACCCCCGACACCGCGCCCATCGGCCGCGGCTTGCGCGCGAACAGCCACAGGATGATGAACAGCGCCACGCCCTCGCCGGCAAACTGGTACAGCTGCGACGGATGGCGCGGGATGTTGTCGCCCGCCTGCGGGAAGATCATGCCCCACGGCAGGTCGGTGGCGCGGCCCCACAGCTCGCCGTTGATGAAGTTGCCGATGCGCCCGGCGGCCAGCCCGCACGGGATCATCGGCGCGATGAAGTCGGTCACCTCCATCCAGTGGCGCCGGCGCAGTTTGCCGAACAGCCACATCGCCACGATCACGCCCAGGAAGCCGCCATGGAAGGCCATGCCGCCTTCCCACACCTTGAGGATCTCGAGCGGATGGGCCAGGTAGTACGACGGCTTGTAGAACAGCACATAGCCCAGCCGCCCGCCCAGGATCACGCCCAGCACGCCGAAGAACAGCATGTCGTCCAGGTCGCGCGTGGTCCAGCCCTTGGCCGCGATATGCGGCTGGCGGATGCGCAGGCGCCCGAAGCCCAGGAACATGATGAACCCGGCCAGGTACATCAGCCCGTACCAGCGGATGGCAAGTGGGCCAAGGTGGATGGCAACCGGGTCGAACTGGGGATGAATCAGCATGTTGGCGTGAATGGAGGTTGTAAAGGCCGCGGCCTGCGTATTGTCAGTGGCCGGCTGCACCGGCTTCTTGTGCAAGCGCGGTCGCAATATCGATGAATGAGCGCAGCACCGGCGCCACGCCGGCGGACGCGCCGTCGCGCCAGACCAGCCCGGTCTCGATCTGCGGGCCGGTCTCGCGCAGCGCCAGGTACGACACCCCGGTGCGGCGAAGGTTGCACAGCGACGCCGGCACCAGCGCCACGCCCATGCCCGCCGACACCAGGCTGACAATGGTCTGCATCTGGATGGCTTCCTGCGCAATCACGGGCACCAGGCCCTCGCGCGCATAGTAGCCCGTAATGATGTCATAAAACGCCGGCGCGCTTCGGCGCGGGAAGATGATCAGCGGTTCATGGGCCGCCTCGCGCAGCGAGACCGTGCCGTCGCCCGCCAGCACCCCGCCCGCCGGCCGCCAGCCGTCGGGCACGGCCAGCACCAGCGGCTCGCTCACCAGCGGCAGGTAGGCCAGCCCGTGCGGCATGGCCGGCAGCTGCGGCCGGATCACCAGGCCGGCGTCGATCGCCCCCTCCATCAACGCCTCGAGCTGCACGTCGCTGGTGGCCTCGCGCAACTGCAGCTGCACCTCCGGGTGACGGGCGCGAAAGCGCCGCAACAGGTCGGGCAGGATGCCGTAGTCGGCGGTGCTGACAAAGGCCAGCGACAGCGACCCCACCTCCCCCCGCGCCAGCCGCTGCGCCAGCCCGGGCAGCGCTGCGGCATCGGCCAGCACGCGCCGTACCTCGGGCAGCCACTGCTGGCCAGCCGGCGTCAGCGCCACCGAGCGCCGCGTGCGCACGAACAGCTGCACGCCGATTTCCTCTTCCAGCGCCTGGATTTGCTGCGACAAGGGCGGCTGCGTCATCGACAGGCGCCCTGCCGCGCGGCCGAAATGCAACTCTTCCGCCACTGTGACGAAGTAACGCAACTGACGCAGGTCCAAACGCCCTCCTGATATGTTTTTCGACTCAATAAAGGTCAAATAATATATTTGACACTCCAAAACGCAAGCGTCATTCTTTGGCCCACAACATCGCCGCCGTGTGTTCGTGCATCCAGGCCTTCGGGCGCGGCGCGGAGCGGCACTGAAGATCCCCCGGAGATTCCCCACCATGGCATTCAACAAACGCTCGCAGAACATCACGCAAGGCGTGGCGCGTTCGCCCAACCGTTCGATGTACTACGCACTCGGCTACCAGAAGGAAGACTTCGACAAGCCGATGGTGGGCATCGCCAACGGCCACTCGACCATCACCCCCTGCAACGCCGGCCTGCAGCGCCTGGCCGATGCCGCCATCGACGCCATCAAGGCGTCCGGCGCCAACCCGCAGGTGTTCGGCACCCCGACCATCTCGGACGGCATGTCGATGGGCACCGAGGGCATGAAGTACTCGCTGATCTCGCGTGAAGTCATCGCCGACTGCATCGAGACCGCCGCGCAGGGCCAGTGGATGGACGGCGTGGTCGTGATCGGCGGCTGCGACAAGAACATGCCGGGCGGCATGATCGCGCTGGCGCGCACCAACGTGCCGGGCATCTACGTCTACGGCGGCACCATCAAGCCGGGCAACTGGAAGGGCAAGGACCTGACCATCGTGTCGTCGTTCGAGGCCGTGGGCGAATTCACCGCCGGGCGCATGAGCGAGGAAGACTTCGAGGGCATAGAAAAGAACGCCTGCCCCTCCACCGGCTCGTGCGGCGGCATGTACACCGCCAACACCATGAGCTCGTCGTTCGAGGCGCTGGGCATGTCGCTGCTGTACTCGTCGACCATGGCCAACCCGGACCAGGAAAAGGTCGACAGCGCCGCCGAATCGGCCCGCGTGCTGGTGGAAGCCGTCAAGCAGGACATCAAGCCGCGCGACATCATCACGCGCAAGTCGATCGAGAACGCGGTGGCGCTGATCATGGCCACGGGCGGCTCGACCAACGCCGTGCTGCACTACCTGGCCATCGCCCACGCCGCCGAGGTGGAATGGACCATCGACGACTTCGAGCGCATCCGCCGCAAGGTGCCGGTGATCTGCAACCTGAAGCCGTCGGGCCAGTACGTGGCCACCGACCTGCACCGCGCCGGCGGCATCCCGCAGGTGATGAAGATCCTGCTCAAGGCGGGCCTCTTGCACGGCGACTGCCTGACCATCACCGGCCGCACGCTGGCTGAAGAGCTGGAAAACGTGCCCGACACCCCGCGCGCCGACCAGGACGTGATCCTGCCGATCGAGAAGGCGCTGTACAAGGAGGGCCACCTGGCCATCCTGAAGGGCAACCTGGCCGAAGAAGGCGCGGTCGCCAAGATCTCCGGCCTGAAGCACCCGGTCATCACCGGCCCGGCGCGCGTGTTCGAGGACGAGCAAAGCGCGATGGAAGCCATCCTGGCCGACAAGATCAACGCCGGCGACATCCTGGTGCTGCGCTACCTGGGCCCCAAGGGCGGCCCCGGCATGCCGGAAATGCTGGCCCCGACCTCGGCCATCATCGGCAAGGGCCTGGGCGAGTCGGTCGGCTTTATTACCGACGGGCGCTTCTCGGGTGGCACCTGGGGCATGGTGGTCGGCCACGTGGCGCCGGAAGCGTATGTGGGCGGCACTATTGCGCTGGTGCAGGAAGGGGATTCGATCACCATCGATGCGCACAAGCTGCTGCTGCAGCTGAACGTGGCGGATGAAGAGCTGGCCAAGCGCCGCGCCAACTGGAAACAGCCTGCGCCGCGTTATACCCGTGGGGTACTGGCGAAGTTCTCGAAGCTGGCGTCGACGGCGAGCAAGGGTGCGGTGACGGACTGATCCGGGTCCGGACCATGAAAAAACGAAAAAGCCTGCGAGAGATCGCAGGCTTTTTGCCGGTTACCGTCAGGACTCGCCCGGGCTCAATCCCCGCCCGGCGTCTTCTCGATCTCCTCCAGCGTCGCATCCAGCCATTCCACCAGCCGCGCCTCCAGCGACTGCGTCAGCTCGCTGGCCAGTTGCGCTGTCAGCGGCGCCAGCCGCGACTGCAGCGTGGCTTCGGTATGGGCCGCCACTACCTGCGGCCATTCGGTGCGGAAGCGCATCATCACGCGCGTCAGCAACTCGGTGCGCACGGCGCGCAGGTCGTCCTCGCCCGGGGCGCCGGTATCTGCCGGCATCGCCGATGCCGGCGCGGCGCCCTCATCCGCCACGGCGTCGCCGGTATCGCCGACATGCATGACCAGGCCCGAATCGGCCATGCCGAAGGTATCGATTACGCCCTCTTGCGAAGCGGCAGCCGGCGCTGCTGCCCCTGCATCCGGCAGTTCGAACACCTCGGTCAGCAGCGGGATGCTGTCGTTCGGATCGAGCCGCGGGATCACCCGCGAGGTGGTGCGTTCGCTCATGCGGCGTCTCCCTTGGGCTGGCCGATGTCGTGGTGCGTCAGCGGATAGCCGCGTTCGCGGTAGAAGCGGTAGCGCTGGCGGCCGGCCTCGCGCGCGGCATCGCCCGCGCCCACCACCTCGATCAGCCGTTCGAAGCTGGCAAACTGCGCCGGGGCCTGGTCTGCCAGGTTGATCAGCAGCTGGTGGTGCGGCACGCCTTCGGTGGTGGCGGCCAGCAGGATCGGCGTGACCGCCGCATTGGGGCTTTCCAGCCCGCAATGCGGCAGGAAGTCCAGCGCGGAGAACGTCCACAGGCGCGCATCCAGGTCCGCCAGCTGCGCCGGCGCCCCGTGGATCACCACCTTCTGCCCGGCGCCGTAGGCCTTGCGGACCAGCCGGCAGACATAGCCGAGCACGTCCGGCACGTTGCTGTGGAAATCGATGCGCGTCATGGACCCTTGCTGCCTCTGTTGCCTGCCGCCGCTGCCATCAGGCCGCGCGGTCCATCAGGAACTGCGTCAGCAGCGGCACCGGGCGGCCGGTGGCCCCCTTGGCCGCGCCGCTCTTCCAGGCGGTGCCGGCGATGTCCAGGTGGGCCCAGTCGTACTTCTCGGCAAAGCGCGACAGGAAACACGCCGCCGTCACGCTGCCGGCCGGGCGGCCGCCGATATTGCCCATGTCGGCAAAGTTGGACTTGAGCTGGTCCTGGTACTCGTCGTCCAGCGGCATGCGCCAGGCGGTGTCCATGGCGCGGCGGCCGGCCTGCAGCAGGGCATCGGCAAGCGCGTCGGAGCGCGCGTACAGGCCGCTGTTGACGTGGCCAAGCGCGATGATGCAGGCACCCGTCAGCGTGGCCACGTCGATCACCGCGGCCGGCTTGAAGCGCTCTACGTAGGTCAGCGCGTCGCACAGGATCAGGCGGCCTTCGGCGTCGGTGTTCAGGATCTCGATGGTCTGGCCGGACATGCTGGTGACCACGTCGCCCGGCTTGGTGGCGATGCCGCTGGGCATGTTCTCGCAGGTCGGCACCACGGCGATGAGGTTGAGCTTCAGGCCCATCTCGGCCACGGCCTGGATCGTGCCCAGCACCGAGGCGGCGCCGCACATGTCGTACTTCATCTCGTCCATGCCCTCGCCCGGCTTGAGCGAGATGCCGCCGGTGTCGAAGGTGATGCCCTTGCCCACCAGCACCACCGGGGCCTGCTTGGCGCCGGCGCCGTCGTAGCGCAGCACGATGAACTGCGGCGGCTCTTCGCTGCCCTTGGTCACGGCCAGGAAGGCCCCCATGTTCAGGGCCTCGATCTGCTTGCGGCCCAGCACCTCGGCCTTGAGCTTGTGGCGCTTGGCAATGCCGCGGGCGGTGTTGGCCAGGTAGGTCGGCGTGCAGATATTGGACGGCAGGTTGCCCAGGTCGCGCGTCAGCTCCATGCCGTTGGCGACGGCGGTGCCGCGCACCACGGCCTGGGTGGCGGTGCGGGCATCGCCGCTGTCGACCGCGATCACGACCTTGCGCAGCGAGGACTTGTCGTTGCCGTTGGGCCTGGGGTTGGCATTGGCGCGCTTCAGGCCCGGATGGCGCTCCAGCAGGCGATAGCCGGCTTCGCGCACCAGCGTGATGGTGGTGATCACGCCCCAGGTGACATCGCGCTGCTGCGGCGCCTGTTGCGCCAGGCACCACAGGGCCGAGGCCGCACGCGTGGCCGACAAGGCACGCACGGCGGTGCGGACCGCGTCGGCAAAGGCCTTGTCGCTGAAATCGGCTTCCTTGCCCAGGCCCACCAGCAGCACGCGCGCGGCGCCCACGCCGGCCACCTCATGCAGCATCAGCTGGGTGCCGCGCTTGCCCTCGAAGTCGCCCTGCTTGACCAGCCGCCCCACCAGGCCCTTGGTGGCCACATCCAGTGCCTTGGCCACGCCGGCCAGGTTCTGGCCTTCGAACAGGCCGACCACCAGGCAGTCGGTCTTGGTCGCCAGGAAACCATTTTGGCCGGCTTTGCTCCAATCCAAGGCTTTTGTGCTAAATTCCATCGCGCTTCCTTCCAGGGGCTCGTTAGACACGAAAGCCTCCATTATCCGCGATTTTTATCCCGCGACCTGCCGCCGCTGATGCGCCCCGGCCACGCTGACAGCATGCTGTGCTGCCAGCCAGCTGTTCTGCCAGGCACTTCGCACGGCACATCGCCCGCTCCGGCCGGCAGCCCGGAACCGAACCCGCATGATCCTTCAACAAGCCCTGCGACGCGAGCTTGCCTACACCGCCGGGGCGGTGTTCCTGGTGATGCTGACCTTCATGCTCACGTCGCTCGTGATCCGCATCCTGGGGCTGGCCGCCAACGGCAAGGCCAGCCCCAACGACGTGCTGATGCTGATCGGCCTGGCCACCATCGGCTACCTGTCGATCCTGCTGTCGGCCACGCTCTTCATTTCCACCCTGATCGTGCTGACGCGCTGGTACAAGGACTCGGAGATGGTGGTGTGGTTCTCGGCCGGCATCTCGCTGCGCGACCTGGTCAAGCCGGTGCTGCAGTTCGCGGCACCCTTCGTCGTGCTTGCGCTGCTGCTGGGCATGTTTGCCTGGCCCTGGGCCAACCAGCAGAGCGCGCTGTTCCGCGACCGCTTCGAGCAGCGCGGCGTGATGTCGATGATTGCCGCAGGGCGCTTTATCGAGCCGGCCAAGGCCAACTACGTGCTGTTCATCGAGGGCATGGATGCCGACATGAAGTATGCGCGCAATGTCTTCGTCGCCAACTCAGAGGCCGACAAGATCGGCGTGGCGCTGGCGCACCAGGGCAAGTTCGAGACCACGCCCAACGGCGACCGCCTGGTGGTGATGGAAAACGGCCGCCGCTACTCGGGCACGCCCGGCCAGATCGACTACCGCATCGTTGAATTTGAACGCTACGCGGTCAAGGTGGACAACAAGCCGCCTGAGTCCGAGGCCAGCCTGCCGCCCAAGAGCCGCGACACCATCGAGCTGATCCGCAACCCCACGCGTGAAAACCTGGGCGAGCTGGTGTGGCGCATCTCGCTGCCGATCCTGGCGTTCAACTTCGTGATGATCGCGATCCCGCTGGCCTATGTGAACCCGCGCCTGGGCCGCTACACGCCGCTGGTGTTCGCGGTGCTGATCTACCTGACCTACAGCAACCTGGTCAACCTGTCGCAGTCCTGGGTGCGCTCGGGCGCGATCCCGTTCTGGCTGGCGTGGTGGCCGATCCACCTGGCGGTCTTCCTGGGGGCGCTGGTGCTGTTCCGCTACCGCCAGAACCGCAGCCTGGGCGGCTGGCGCGCCGTGTTCGGCCTGCGCAAGCGCGATGCCGCGGCCACCGGAGGCCGGGCATGAGGATCCTGCGCGTCTATGAACGCTACTTCGGCCGGCTGGTCTATGGCGTGTTCGCCTTTATCCTGTTCGCGGTGCTGTCGCTGTTCGTGTTCTTCGACATGCTCAACGAGCTCGAGAACGTCAACAACCAGTACACCTCGCTGGTCGCGCTGTTCCACGTCCTGCTGCAGGCGCCCACGCGGGTGTATGAGGTGCTGCCGATCGCGGTGCTGATCAGCGCGATCTACGTCTTCTCACAACTGGCCAGCCAGTCCGAGTACACCATCTTCCGCGTGGCCGGCCTGAACACGCGCCAGGCGCTGTTCTCGCTGTTCAAGCTGGCGGTGCCGCTGGCCATCGTGACCTTTATCTTCGGCGAGTTCATCGGCCCCCGCGCCGAGCAGTACGCGCAGAAGATCAAGCTCGAGGCAATCGGCGCAACCGTGTCGTCGGGCTTCCGTTCGGGCGTCTGGGTCAAGGACCGCGACAAGGATGCCGCCACCGACGGCGGCGAGATCACCCGCTTCGTCAACGTGGCGGGGTTGCGGCCGGACCAGACCATCACCGGCATCACCATGTACGAGTTCGACCCGCAATACCGCCTGCGCGTGATCCGCGTGGCGCAGGAGGGGCGCTACCAGGGTGGCCAGTCCTGGGAGCTGCAGGGCGTCAACGAGACCCGCTTCATCGAGCTGGCGCCCCCGGCACAGGGGGCGAAGCCGGCACGCGATGCGCTGGCCCCGGACTTCCGCGCCGAGCAGGTCAAGTTCCCGCGCGTGACCATGCATTCCGAGCTGACGCCGCAGATCCTGTCGGTGCTGCTGGTGACGCCTGAGCGGATGTCGACGCTGGACCTGTTCCGCTATATCCGCCACCTGCGCGACAACAAGCAGGACACGCAGCGCTATGAGATCGCCTTCTGGAAGAAGGTGATCTACCCGCTGACGCTGTTCGTGATGGTGGCGCTGGCCCTGCCCTTCGCCTACCTGCACGCCCGTGCCGGCGCCGTCGGCGTGAAGGTGTTCGGGGGCATCATGCTGGGGCTGTCGTTCCACTTGGCGAACACGCTGTTCTCGCACGTCGGCCTGCTGCATACCTGGCCGCCGATCATCTCGGCACTGGTGCCAGGCACGCTCTACCTGATGGTGGCGCTGCTGGCGCTGCGCTGGGTGGACCGGCACTGAGGGGCGGGCTGCCATGACTGCACCCACCCGGGCCCTGGTCCTGTTCGCGCATGGCGCGCGCGATGCGCGCTGGCGCGAGCCGTTCGACCGCCTGCAGCAGAAGGTGGCCGCTGCCCTGCCCGGGTGCGAGGTGCGGCTGGCGTTCCTGGAACTGATGACGCCCGCGCTGCCCGACGCGCTCGCCGACCTGGCAGCGCGCGGCGTGTCCGACGCCACTGTGGTGCCGGTGTTCCTTGGCCAGGGCGGCCACCTGCGGCGCGACCTGCCGGCCTTGCTCGACCAATGCCGGCAAGCGCATCCCGGGCTGCGCATCCATTGCGCGACGGCAGCAGGCGAGGCCGATGCAGTGCTGGATGCGATGGCGGCGTACTGCGTTGCCTCATTGCCCGCGAGCGGCCAGCCCTGAGCAGAAACGTGGTCCTCCATGACAAAAGCCCTGTACCGGCATGCCGATACAGGGCTTTTTTTCTAGTGGTGCGCAGCGCGATCAGGCAGCGCGCGGCGTCTGCACGACGGTCTCGCCCACGCCTTCGCGCGGCGTTTCGGTAGCCCGCGCAGCCAGCGCCGCCCCGATCATCAGCAGGCTCGGCTGCACCGGATCGATCCAGGCCGCGGCCTCGCCCGCTGCCATCCGACCCAACGTGAATTCACGACTACGCTGCCGCGGCGTGCTGGCGGCTTCCACCACCCACGCCGGCGTGGACGCCGGCTTGCCATGCGCGATCAGCTGCGCGGCAATCGACGCCGCCTGGTCGCGGCCCATGTAGTAGACCAGCGTATCGGCCTTGACCGCGGCTTCGATATCAGCCGAGCCCTCACCATCCGCAGCCTTCGCCTGCGTGGCAAACGCCACGCTGCGCGACACACCCCGCTTGGTCAGCGGCTTGCCGATCGCCGAAGCGGCCGCCAGCGCCGCAGTGATGCCCGGCACCACTTCATACTCGATGCCAGCGGCTTCCAGCGCCTGCAGTTCCTCGTCGGCGCGGCCGAACAGCATCGGGTCGCCGCCCTTCAGGCGCACCACGCGTTCGTACTTGCTGGCCAGGTCGACGATCTGCCGGTTGATGAACAGCTGCGCGGTGGAGCGCTGCCCGCAGCGCTTGCCCACCTCGACCAACTCGGCCTGCGGACACCAGGCCAGCATCTCCGGCGCTACCAGTGCATCGTGCAGCACCACCTGGGCTTCGCCCAAAAGCCGTGCACCACGCACCGTAATGAGGTCTGCCGCACCGGGGCCTGCCCCGATGAGGAACACCTTGCCGTAAGTCTTCTGCGCCTGCTTGTTCATCTCCGGTCCCTTTCCTGTCGTTACCGATCAGGAGAACGCACGGATCATGCCCGCGGCCACCGTGTGGTTGGTCGCTTCGTCGATCAGCACGAAGGCGCCCGTTGCCGGGTTGTCGCCGTAGGCATCGCACACGATCGGCTTCTGCAGCGAGATCTGCACCGAACCGATGTCGTTCAGGCGGATATCGTGGCGGCCGGTCTCATGCGACAGCGTGTGCACGTCCAGCACGCGGTCCACCGCCGACACGCGCGCGAACACGCTGGCCGTGGTGTGCTTGAGCACGTACTTGCGCGCCGGGTTCAGCGACTCGTCGTCGAACCAGCACAGGTCGGCCTGCAGCTTCTTGGCGGGCGCGGTGGCGGCATCGGCGGCGACGAACATGTCACCGCGTGATACATCGACGTCCTCGGACAGTCGCACGGTGACCGTGTCGCCGACATTGGCGGACTGGGCGGCGCCGTTGGGCGTCAGCACTTCGGCCACCACGGCATCGCGGTTGGCGGGCAGCACGCGCAGCTTCTGGCCCACGCGCACGGTGCCGGCTTCGATGCGGCCGGCATAGCCGCGGAAGTCGTCCGACTGCGAACCGTCCTGGCGGATCACCAGCTGCACCGGGAAGCGCAGCGCGGCGTCGTCTTCCGGGGCGGCTTCTTCCACCGGCAACTCTTCCAGCAGCGGCAGCAGCGGCTCGCCCTGGTACCAGGCCATGGCATCGCTCTCATGCACGATGTTGTCGCCGCGCAGCGCCGACACCGGCACGTAGCGCACGTCCTTCAGGCCGAGCTGGGCGGCCAGTTCGGTGTAGGCGGTGCGGATCTCGTTGAAGCGCTGTTCGCTGTAGTCGACCAGGTCCATCTTGTTGATGGCGACGATGACGTGCCGGATCTCCAGCAGCTTCAGGATCGCCGAGTGGCGCTTGGTCTGCGCCAGCAGCTCGGCACGGCCGTTGGTGACGGTGACGCGGGTGGCATCGACCAGCACGATGGCCGCGTCCGCGGTCGAAGCGCCGGTGACCATGTTGCGGGTGTACTGCTCGTGCCCCGGCGTATCCGCGATGATGAACTTGCGGCGCGCGGTCGAGAAGTAGCGGTAGGCCACGTCGATGGTGATGCCCTGCTCGCGCTCGGCCTCCAGGCCGTCGGTCAGCAGCGAGAAGTCGATCTGCTCGCCGGCGGTGCGCTTGTTCTTGGCGTTGGCCAGCGCGGTCAGCTGGTCGGACAGCACGGCCTTGCTGTCATACAGCAGGCGGCCGATCAGCGTGCTCTTGCCGTCGTCGACGGAGCCGGCGGTGATGAAGCGCAGCAGGCCTTGGTGGGATGCTTGGTGAGTCATGTCTGGATCCTTTGCTGCGTGCGGCTTAGAAGTAGCCTTCCTTCTTGCGGCGTTCCATCGAGGCTTCGCTCGTCTGGTCGTCCATGCGGGTGGCGCCGCGCTCGGTGATCTCGGTCACCGCGGTCTCGGCGATGATCGCTTCCGGCGAATCGGCAACGCTGGCTACCGGGCAGGTGCAGCTGATGTCGCCCACGGTGCGGAAGCGCACCGACAGCACTTCGCTGACATCGCCGTCCTGCTTGGGCGTGATCGGCGTGACCGGCACCAGCAGGCCGCTCTTGCGCACCACTTCGCGCTGGTGCGCGTAGTAGATCGGCGGCAGCACCAGCTTTTCGCGGGCGATGTACTGCCACACGTCCAGCTCGGTCCAGTTCGAGATCGGGAACACGCGCATCTGCTCGCCTTGCGCCATGCGGGCGTTGTACAGGCTCCACAGTTCGGGGCGCTGGGCCTTGGGGTCCCACTGGCCGAACTCGTCGCGGAACGAGAAGATACGCTCCTTGGCGCGGGACTTCTCTTCGTCGCGGCGGGCGCCGCCCATCAGCGCGTCGAACTGGTGCTCGCCGATGGTTTCCAGCAGCGTCACGGCCTGGGCCGCGTTGCGCGAATCGGTTTCCTTGCGCAGGCGCACGGTGCCGCGCTTGATCGAGTCTTCCACATGGCCCACCACCAGGCGCGCGCCCAGCTCAGCCACGCGCTGGTCGCGGAAGGCGATCACTTCCGGATAGTTGTGGCCGGTGTCGATATGCACCAGCGGGAACGGCAGCTCGATCTTGCGGTCGCCCAGGCGGAAGGCCTTCAGCGCCAGGTGCAGCATCACGATCGAGTCCTTGCCGCCCGAGAACAGCAGCGCCGGGTTGCGGCACTCGGCCACCACCTCGCGGATGATGTAGATCGACTCGGCTTCGAGGCGGTCGAGATGGTCGTTCTGTACCTGCAACAGGTGCGCCACGCTGCTGGTGGCTTCTGCGATGTCGTTCATGATGCCCATTTTTGTACCGGCCTCAATGCTTGATGTTCTGTTCGTGGAGCCCGCACTCTTTCGAGTCCTTGCTCTCCCACCACCAACGTCCCGCGCGCACATCCTCGCCCGCGCGCACCGCACGCGTACACGGCTCGCAGCCGATGCTGGGATAGCCCTTGGCGTGCAGGTCGTTGATCGGCACGTTGTGGCGCTTCAGGTAAGCCCACACCTCAGGCTCGCTCCAGTCCGCCAGCGGGTTGAACTTGGGGATGCCGCGGGCTTCGTCCAGTTCCTCGAACGGCAGCTCGGCGCGCGTCACGGCCTGCTCGCGGCGCTGGCCGGTCATCCAGGCGTCGGCGTGCGAGAGCGCGCGGTTGAGCGGCTCGACCTTGCGGATGCCGCAGCATTCCTTGCGCAGGTCGATGCTGTCGTAGAAGCCGTTCAGCCCGTGCTTCTTCAGGTAGTTCTCGACGGCCTCGGCGTCCGGCGTGAACTGCTCGATGCTGTAGCCGTAGTGCGCCTGCACCTTGTCCAGCACTCCCAGCGTCTCGGCGTGCAGGCGCCCGGTCTGCAGCGTGAACACGCGGATGCCGGCGCGCACGGCTTCGGTGCCGCGCAGGATCGCGTCGGTCAGCACCATGTCCTCGGCCGCCAGGCTCGAGGCAAAGCGCGCGCGGAAGAAGCGCGAGGCGATGCCGGCCAGACGCTCGCCCAGCTCGCGTTCCTTCTGCTCCAGCGCTTCGATGCTGCCGGTGTACTCCGGCGCTACCCAAAGCGCGGGCGGCCGCAGTCCCGACACCGCACCGGCATCGACCACCGCGATTTCGCTCAGTACCGTGCTCATGCCGTTTCCTTCGACTGCACGGCACCACCTTCGGTGCGCGCGCGGCGGAACAGCGGCAGCGGCTCATCCACCGAAGCCTGGTAGGTCACGGTGAACTCGGTGAAGCCCTTGATGGCGTCGTCGATGCTCTTGTCGGCGCGCACCGCGAAGGCGTCGAAGCCGCAGCGCTTCATGAAGTTGAGCTGGTCGCGCAGCACGTCGCCGATGGCGCGCAGCTGGCCCTTCCAGTGGTAGCGGGTGCGCAGCAGGTAGGCCGTGGAAAAGCCGCGGCCGTCGCGGAACACCGGGAAGTCCACCGCCACCAGCGCCACGCGCGCGAAGTACGCCTCGGCATCGCCCGGCTCGTCTTCCGGGGCCAGCCACACGCCGGTGCGGGCCGCGTCGCGGCCGGCCAGCAGCGCTTCGTTGGCCTTGAACACCGACAGCGGGAACAGCACCGCGTCCTGGCTTTGCACGGCCGCGGCGATCTGCTCGTCGGTCAGCGGCTGCTCGGCGGTGCCGCGCAGCACGGTCCAGGCGTCATCGACGATGACGGGGGCGACGGTAGCGCCGTCCTGTTGCAGTTGAATGATCTTTGCCATGTTCAGTCTCCGGTCCTCAGGCTTCAGCGCGCTCGCGCGGCTGCTTGTCGGCATAAACGCGCTCCTTGAACGGGGCGATGCCGATGCGGGACAGGGTTTCGATAAAGCGTTCGTCTTCGATGCGGTTGGCCACGAAGGTGTCGATGATGCGGGTCACCACCTCAGGCATTTCCTCGGCGCTGAACGACGGGCCGATCACCTTGCCCAGCGCGGTCTGGTTGCCCTGGGCGCCGCCCAGAGTGACCTGGTACCACTCCGAACCATCCTTGTCGACGCCCAGCACGCCGATATTGCCGACGTGATGGTGGCCGCAGGCGTTGATGCAACCCGAGATATTCAGCGAGATCTCGCCCAGGTCATAGACATAGTCGAGGTCGTCGAAGCGCTCCTGGATCGCCTGCGCGATGGGGATCGACTTGGCATTGGCCAGCGAGCAGAAGTCGCCGCCCGGGCAGGCGATGATGTCGGTCAGCAGGCCGATGTTCGGGGTCGCCAGGCCGGCCTTCTTGGCCAGTTGCCACAGCGCGTACAGGTCCTGCTTCTTCACGTCCGGCAGGATCAGATTCTGCTCGTGCGCGACGCGCAGCTCGCCGAAGCCGAACTGGTCGGCCAGGTCGGCCACGGCTTCGATCTGCGCGTCGGTGGCGTCCCCCGGGGGCGAGGCCACGCCCGGCTTGGTCGACAGCGTCACCGCGGCGTAGCCCGGCACCTTGTGACCGTGCACGTTGCGGCTCACCCAGCGGGCAAAGGCCTTGTCTTCCAGCAGGTGGTTCTCGTACGAAGCGTCGGTGTCGGCCAGCTTTTCATAGGCGGGCGGCGTGAAGTACTGCGCCACGCGGTCGAACTCGGCCTGCGTCAGCGTGGCCGGGCCGTCCTTGCTGTGCTGCCACTCTTCCTCGACTTCCTGCGCGAACTTCTCCGCGCCGATGGCCTTCACCAGGATCTTGATGCGCGCCTTGTACTTGTTGTCGCGGCGGCCATAGCGGTTGTACACGCGGATGGCCGACTCGACGTAGGACAGCATGTGCTGCCACGGCAGGTCGTCCTTGATGATCGTGCCCAGGATCGGCGTGCGGCCCAGGCCGCCGCCGGCCAGGATGCGCAGGCGCGTTTCGCCTTCGGCGTTCTTGTAGGCGTAGATGCCGATATCGTGCATCTGCACCACGGCGCGGTCGTCGGCCGAGGCCGAGATGGCGATCTTGAACTTGCGCGGCAGGAAGGCGAATTCCGGCTGGAACGTGCTCCACTGGCGCAGCAGCTCGGCCAGCACGCGCGGGTCCACCGACTCGTCCGGCGCGATGCCGGCGAAGTGGTCGGTGGTGATGTTGCGCACGCAGTTGCCCGAGGTCTGGATGGCGTGCATCTCGACGCTGGCCAGCTCGGCCAGCACGTCGGGCACGCGCTCCAGTTCCATCCAGTTGTACTGGATGTTCTGGCGCGTGGAGAAGTGGCCATAGCCGCGGTCGTACTCGCGCGCGATATGGCCCAGCTTGCGCATCTGCTTCGACGACAGCAGGCCGTACGGGATCGCCACGCGCAGCATGTAGGCGTGGCGCTGCATGTACAGGCCGTTCTGCAGCCGCAGCGGCAGGAATTCTTCCTCGGTCAGCTCGTCGGACAGGCGGCGGCGCACCTGGTCACGAAACTGGGCGACGCGCTCGGCGACGATGCGCTGGTCATATTGGTCGTACTGATACATGGCGGGGTCCGTTCAGTATTCGTTGAATTCAGGAAACGAGCTTGATGGCGACCAGCGTCAGCGTGGTCGCCAGTGCGGCACGCACCAGCCGTTCGGGCAGCGCCCGCGACAGTTGCGCGCCCAGCCAGATGCCGGGGATCGAACCCACCAGCAGCGCCAGCAGCAAATTCCAGTCGACCGTGCCAAGCCACACATGGCCCAGCCCGGCAATCGCCGTCAGCGGGACGGCGTAGGCAATGTCGGTGCCGGCCACTTCGGCCGGCTTCATATGGGGGTACAGCAGCAGGATCAGCGTGGCGCCAACCGCGCCGGCGCCGATCGACGATACGGTCACCAGCACGCCGATCACGACGCCGACCGCGACGGTGGCAATGACCTGGGCGCGGCCGTGCAGCTGGAAGCGCGGATTGCGTTCGAGCCAGACCAGCATCTGCTTGCGGAACAGCAGCGACAATACGGTCAGCAGCACAGACACGCCGATGGTCAGGCGGATCGCGTGCAGCCACTGCGCGTTGAGCTCGCCGGCGCTCTTCAGCACCAGGATCGCGGCCACTGCCGCCGGCAGGCTGCCGATGCACAGGCGCCGCACCACCTGCCACTGCACATGGCCGTGGGCGCGGTGCGCGATGGTGCCGAAGCCCTTGGTGATGGCGGCGAAGGCCAGGTCGGTGCCGACCGCGGTGGCCGGCGAAAAGCCGAACAGCAACGTCAGCAGCGGCGTCATCAACGAGCCCCCTCCCACCCCGGTCAGACCGACGAGGACGCCTACAAACAGACCGGAAACGGTATAGGCAACAGACATAGGGGACTCGGTGGGGCCTGGCCCGTGGGTCTCGCATCACAAAGTGGCTGCTGCGAGTGGACGCACGGAGGGCGGGCCATTAATTAACAAAGTTCGAGAATCGTAATAAACTGGCCTCATACCTCAAACTAATAAGAAGTTGTTTGTTTATACGAACCCAGATATATGAACCTGCACCAGTTTCGCTTCGTGCGTGAGGCCGTCCGGCAGAACTACAACCTGACCGAGGCCGCAAAAGCGCTCTACACGTCACAGCCAGGCGTGTCCAAGGCCATCATCGAGCTGGAAGAAGAGCTGGGCGTGGATATCTTTACCCGCCACGGCAAGCGCATCCGCAGCCTGACCGAGCCGGGCCGCCGCATCCTGAGCTCGGTCGAGAAGATCCTGCAGGAGGTGGAAAGCCTGAAGCGCGTCGGCATGGACTATGCGGCACAGGATCAGGGCAACTTCACCATCGCCACCACCCACACCCAGGCGCGCTACGCCCTGCCACGGGTGATCAGCGAGTTCACCAAGCGCTACCCCAAGGTGCGGCTGTCGATCCAGCAGGGCAACCCGGCGCAGATCGCCGACATGCTGCTGCATGACAAGGCCGACATCGGCATCGCCACGGAGGGCATCTCCAGCGACAAGAACCTGGTGTCGCTGCCGGGCTACCAGTGGACCCATATGGTGATTACGCCACCCGAGCATCCGCTGCTGGACAAGAAGCACCTGGCGCTGGAAGACCTGATGGGCTACCCGCTGATCACCTACGATGCCAACTTTGCCGGCCGGACCAAGATCGACAAGGCCTTCGGGCTGCGCCACCTGGAGCCGGACATCGTGCTGGAGGCCATCGACGCGGACGTGATCAAGACGTATGTGGAGATCGGGCTGGGCGTGGGCATCGTCGCCGGCGTCGCCTATGATGCCGAGCGCGACCGCAACCTGCGCGGCATCCCGGCCGGCCACCTGTTCGGCAGCAACGTGACGCACCTGGCCGTCAAGCAGGGTGCCTACCTGCGCAGCTTTGTCTACACCTTCATCGAGCTGTTCTCGCCGACGCTCAACCGCAAGCTGGTTGAGCAGGCCATGTCCGGCGAACACGAAGCCTACGAACTGTGAGGACGGCCCAGCGCCGCCTCTCTCTCTATATAAGAAGCAAACCCAACCATGCATCTGCTGCCCATCACGCCCTGCCGGCCGGAGGCCCTGTGAGCGACCTGCCCCGCATTCACTGGACTGAGGACGGCGTCGAGCGCAGCGCCGCCTGGCGCTCTGAAGCCGGCCTGCCGCCGCCGCGCCGCGTGGTCATCGCCGACGACACCACCAGCGCCGACACTGCCTACCGCCTGGCCTGCGAAGGCACCGCGCTGCTGTGGCGCGGCGACTTCCAGAACGCGCGCCAGCTGCTGCACGCGCTGGCCCGCCGCACCGAGCGCAAGCCCAAGAAGGCCAGCCGCCCCGGCCAGAAAGCCAAGGACAAGGCCAAGGGCGGGGCCGCGTCACCAACCGAGGCCTTCAACCTGCACCGGCTGGCCCAATCGCAGCGCGCCCGCACGCTGGGCATGCTGCTGCTGCCATTCGAGGCCAGCCACGAGGTGCCGCTGCGCCGCGCGCCGGATGTGCGCGACGCCTGCGAACAGGTCTACGGCCCGGCCAGCGAGCCCTACGTGGCGTCGATGCGCGAGCTGCTGGGCATGATCGGCGCCTATGAATGGCGCAAGAAGGGCGTGGAGATCCCCGCGCTGGAAGACCGCATCCACCCCTGGTACGGCGTGTTCTCGCCGGTGCGCGGCGAGTATGTCGACCTGGTCGCGGCCGAGCCGCTGCCGGCCAAGACCCTCGCCTTCGATATTGGCACCGGCACCGGCGTGCTGGCCGCGGTGCTGGCCCGCCGCGGCGTGCAGCGCGTGGTCGCCACCGACCAGGACCCGCGCGCGCTGGCCTGCGCGCGCGAGAACATCGCGCAGCTTGGCTACACCGCGCAGGTCGAGATCGTGCAGGCCGACCTGTTCCCCGAAGGCCGGGCACCACTGGTGGTGTGCAACCCGCCCTGGGTGCCGGCCCGGCCCAGCTCGCCGGTCGAGCGCGCGGTCTACGACCCTGACAGCGCCATGCTGCGTGGCTTCCTGCAAGGTCTGGCCGACCACCTGGCGCCGGGCGGCGAAGGCTGGCTGTTGCTGTCGGACCTGGCCGAGCATCTCGGCCTGCGCCCGCGCGAGGAACTGATGGGCTGGATCGACGCCGCCGGGCTGAAAGTGCTGGGCCGCTCCGATATCCGTCCTCGCCACCCGCGCGCAACAGATGCCGCTGACCCGCTGCATGCGGCGCGTTCCGCCGAGATGACCACGCTCTGGCGCCTGAGCGTGCGCTGACCAGCACGGCCGCGGCGGGGCGCAGGCGTGCCCCGCCGGCCGAGTTCGGCTATCCTTCCCGTCACATATAAGAACGGAGGAGACGATGCTGAAACTGCCCCTGCGCCCCCTGCTGCTGGCCGGCGCCCTGCTCTTCACCAGCGCCGCGCATGCCGACATCCGCGTCGGCATCGATGTGTCCACCACCGGGCCGGCGGCCTCGATCGGCATCCCCTCGAAGAACACCGTGCTGATGTGGCCGCAGACGCTGGGCGGCCAGAAGGCGCACTACGTGATCCTGGACGACGGCACCGACCCGGCCGCGGCGGTGCGCAACGTGCGCAAGCTGATCTCCGAGGAAAAGGTCGACGTGATCGTCGGCCCCAACATCACCCCCACCGCCATCGCCGCGCTCGACGCCGTGGCCGAGGGCGAGACCCCGATGGTGGCACTGGCCGCCTCGGCCTCCATTGTCGAGCCGCAGACCGACGCCAAGCGCCGCTGGGCCTTCAAGATGCCGCAGAACGACTCGCACATGGCGACCGTGCTGACCGAGTACATGAGCAACCATGGCGTGAAGACGGTCGGCTTTATCGGCTTTGCCGACGCCTACGGCGAGAGCTGGTGGCGCGAGTTCTCGAAGCTGGCCGAGGTGCGCAAGATCAAGGTGGTCGCCAACGAGCGCTTCTCGCGCAACGACACCTCGGTGACCGGGCAGGTGCTCAAGCTGATGGCGGCCAACCCGGACGCGATCCTGATTGCCGGCGCCGGCACGCCGTCCGTACTGCCGCAGAAAACGCTGAGCGAGCGCGGCTACAAGGGCAAGGTCTACCAGACCCACGGCATCGCCACCTGGGACTTCCTGCGCATGGGCGGCAAGGATGTCGAAGGCACGCTGTTCCCGACCGGGCCGGTGGTGGTCGCGCGCCAGCTGCCCGAGAGCCACCCGGTGCGCAAGGTGGCGCTGGACTTCGTCAACCGCTACGAGAGCAAGTACGGCGCCGACAGCGTCACGCAGTTTGCCGGCGACGCCTGGGGCGCGTGGATGCTGCTGGACGACGCCGCCCGCCGCGCGCTGAAGACCGGCGCCCAGCCTGGCACGCGCGAATTCCGCGCCGCCATGCGCGACGCACTGGAAGCCACCACCAATCTCACCATCCCCAACGGCGTGATGAACCTGAACCCGAAGGACCACCAGGGCTTCGACCAGCGTTCGCGCGTGATGGGGGTGATCCGCAACGGCAAGTTCGCCTATGCGGGCGAAAAGTAGTCCACTGCAATACGAAAGGAAGCATCGACATGAGCATCAGCCACACCCCCACCACCGTCGCTTTCATCGGCCTGGGCGCCATGGGCTCGCACATGGTCCGCCACCTGCTGGCCGCCGGCCACACCGTGCGCGCCTTCGTGCGCCGCCCGGAAGCGGCCGAGGCCGCGCGCGCGCTGGGGGCTGAGCCCTTCTTCACCCCGGCTGAAGCGGCGCGCGGCGCCAGCGTCGTCTTCACCAACGTGACCTCGTCCGAAGACGTGCGCGAAGTGCTGCTGGGCGAGCAGGGCGTGGTCCACGGCGCGGCGCCGGGCACCATCTGCGTGGACCACAGCACCATCTCGCCGATCGTCACGCGCGAGATCGCCGCGGCGCTGGCCGCGCGCGGCATCGAAGCACTGGACTGCCCGGTCTCGGGCGGCACCATGGGCGCCGAGGCGGGCACGCTGACCATCATGGTCGGCGGCAAGCCCGAGATGCTCGAGCGCGTGCGCCCGCTGCTGCAGCGGCTGGGCAAGACCATCACCCATATCGGCGACCACGGCGCGGGCCAGGTTGCCAAGCTGTGCAACCAGATCGCGCAGGTGGTCAATATCGAAGGCATTGCCGAGGCCATGCGTTTTGCCGCCGCGCAGAACGTCGACACCGGCCGCGTGTTCGAAGCCATGGCGACCGGCATGGCCGGCAGCCGCATGCTCGACCTGATGGGCCCCAAGATGGTGGCGCGCAACTTCGCCGCCGGCATCGAGGCGCGGCTGCACGACAAGGACTTCGGGCTGGCGCGCGATATCGCCGAAGAAATCGGCCTGGACCTGCCCGCGATGCAGGCCACCTCGGCGCAACTGCGCACGCTGATGGCCAACGGCTGGGGCAAGGACGATACCTCGTCGCTGCTGCGCGTACTGGAGGGCTGACGCCCTTGCGCCCAGTGCGCGCTCAGCGCTCCATCAGCCGCAGCACCGCGCGCGTCAGGGCACCGTCCGGGCTGGCAAAGCTGTCCAGCACATTGAAGTGATGGCAGTCCGGCAGCACCAGGTCGCTCGCGGCCGGATGCGCCACCTTGGCCGGCCACGCCGCGCGGATCAGCGCGTGCTGGCGGTGGTATTCGGCGGCCTCGAGTTCCCCCACCGCGATGGCCAGCGGGGCACCGCTGGCCGGCGGCATATACGCGGGCGACAGCCGCGCGACATCGTCTTCCGAGAACTGCAGGTCGCGCTGCAAAAAGGCCGCGCGCCGCAGCGGCTCCATGTCGTACAGCCCGCTGACCGAGAGCCCGCCCTTGACCAGGTCGGCCGGCAGGTCCGCACCCAGCTGCGGCCAGCGTGCGGCCATCAGCATCGCCACCAGGTGGCCACCGACGGAATGCCCCGCCAGGAAGAGCTTGTCCGGATCATGGCCCAGCCGGTCCGCCTGCCGGTACAGCCAGGCGACGCTGCGCAACACCTGCCGCACGATCTCCGGCACCGTCACCGCAGG
Source organism: Cupriavidus sp. CP313 (assembly GCF_054072015.1). Taxonomy (NCBI): domain Bacteria; kingdom Pseudomonadati; phylum Pseudomonadota; class Betaproteobacteria; order Burkholderiales; family Burkholderiaceae; genus Cupriavidus; species Cupriavidus sp. CP313. The sequence continues at coordinate 56,692 of NZ_JBSVZB010000007.1, forward strand.
CACCAGCGTGTAGTTCACCACCGCCACCGACACCCCCAGCGCCGGCAGCGCGCTGGCGGCAAAGCTGTGGTCGTGCTTGTCCAGCGCCCGGTAGTAGCCGCCGTGCACGAAGACCAGCAGCGGCGGCAGCGCCCCGTTGGCCCGCTGCGCGGGGAAGTAGTCCAGCGTCTCGCCCTGCGCATGGCGCGAGTCCTCGCCGGCATAGCTCAGGTCCGCCAGATAAGGGCTGCGTGCGCGCACTCCGGCGGACCACTGCGCCCAGCGCGCCATATGCACTGCGTTGTCCGGCACATTGGCGCGGTTGTTGTATTCCCGGTCGTAGAAGCCGGGGTCCTGCGAAGGCAGGCTGGCGAGGCGCGCCAGCGAAGCTTGGTCGGTCATGGCGGTTCGGGGATAATGGGGACGGTGGGCGTGTGAGAGGCTGGGCGCCATGCTACCGGATTTGCGCGGCCCCGCGCCGGTTGTCCGACGACGGGATTTCCGGCATAATCCCCGGCTCAGCAAGGCACCGGTTCCGGCGCCCTACACCCTGCCCGGGTGGTGAAACAGGTAGACGCAGGGGACTCAAAATCCCCCGCCGCAAGGCGTGTCGGTTCGAGTCCGACCCCGGGCACCAATTCGAAAAGAGCCACTCCTGTCCTGACGGAGTGGCTTTTTTGCTTCCGCGGCGCCCGGCGCTGCGTGGCTGTGCGCACTCAGCCTCTCAAGCCAAGTGCCCGAAGCCACGCGTCAACCTGACCAAACGCGTCTTGTTGCCACTGTTCCGGGCTGTGCCCTCCGAGCACCTGCGTGTCCTCGACAAAGCGGCGGACACAGGACGGCCCGAAGCCTTCCACGGTATCGAACTTGCTGGCAATAAACCTGTAACCGGCCGCGCCACTGGTGTAGTTGAGCAGCGGCAAACATGCCTGCGCCAATGCCTCCGGCCCGCCAGGGTAGTTCCGGATGCAGTAGTAGATGTCGTAGGCATCCTTCTGCTTGTAGCGCCCCACGATTGCATGACCCTTCATGGCAAGCAACGCAGGGATCGAGCAGACTGCAATTTCAACGCGGTTCGTACCGCCAGCGGGCATCGGGCCGGCAATCACCACCAGTTGATGGAAGCGCACCGCCAGGTCCGCCCCATCGGCACGCTGAACGGCGAAGTCGCTGATCAGCGGCGGCACATGCCTGACGATCTCAGCGTTGCGCGGCATCAGGAAGTCGACGATGACGTCAATGGGTGCACCGCCATCTTGCGCAGGCACCTGGCGCACCAGCTGAAACCGCCGAAGCCCCCTGCGCTGCGCATAACCGTGCCCCAGTAGCGCATCCACCAGCGTGGCGTACTCGCCCTCGGCCAAGGCTTCGGCATCCAGCCCCAGATCCACGTCCAGCGTGCCGACATGCGGCATGTCGTCGTTATCGCCCAGCAGCAGCCACGGAACGGCCCCCCCGACAATGGCGAACTTGCCTTTGAAGCTGCCAAGTATCTGACCCATCTCGATGAGCACCGCCTTGACCGCTGCTGCCGTGCGATCGTCGTAGTCTGTGGCGGATTGCGGCTCACCTGAGGTCATTGCTGCCATGCCAGTCTTTCTCTTCGTAAATGCTCTGCCGCTTCCAGCCCTCGCTCACCAGCTGCAGCCAGATCGAGATAGGTCTGGACGGGACTGGTACACATGACACCCGGGGCCGGCTCAACGATGTCGCGGAATACGCCAAGGTCTTCGAGTACCGTCACGACAACGTTCTCGCCTTTTGCTGGCGACGACAGCTTCAAGACTAACCGCAATCGTTCGAGCCCTGCCTCGTCAGCATAGAAATATTGCACTCCCGTGCGGCCGTACGGCGCAAACCACTGCGCCGCCGAGAACGACGCCAGCGCTGCCAGCCCACCCGCGCCCCCGGCGGGCGAGGTGTTTCGCACGGCCTGCTCCAAGGCGGCGCCGTGCAAAGTCGTATAGAAGCCCTGCCGCTTGCCTGCCGGCGGCTCATAGGCATCGCGCCACGCGTTCAGCAAGGCATCAGGATCTGCAAGCGACAAGCCGTCGACCGACAATCGCGCCCACTCCCGATCCAGCAAGCCAGCCCGCACGTTGCTGGCATGGCCCAGGCTGACTCCGGCAGCTTCGGCCAGTTCGGCGACCCGCCATGCTCGACCGGGACCGCGCAACATCGTGCGCAACACCTGTGCAGACTTCGGCTTGAACAGCGAGCGCAATGCGCGCCGTTCGACGGCGGGCTTGCTGGCCACCTGGCGCTCAATGAACACGCTGCCGAACACCAGGCGAGCATTGCCTTGCAGGTCAAGATAGCCCGCCCCTTGCTCGCGGCACATGGCCTGCACCTCCGCAGACAGATACGGTGCGACCAGAACGGCTGTCGCGTCCGTCCCATGATGGCCCAGCCTGTCCCGGAGCTGAACCAGGGCCATCCGCGCATGGCGTGGCTGACCGCTGGTCTTGACTTCACATACCAGTACGTGGCGCTTGCCGAGGATATCGGCCCGAACAACGATGTCGTGCTCGGCTGCACGGACATGCCGCCGGATATCGAGGCGCTCGATCACGGGCACCTGCTCCAGCAGTTGGCGCAGATCCATCGCCGATTGGGCCGCTACTTTCATCAGATCCATGGCTTTCAGCATACGCTGAAATATGGGGATATGGTGAAAGCATGACCCGAAATTTCACCATAATTGACATTTTCAGCAATCGGTGAAAATCATGGATTCAGTGAAAATGGTTGCGTTAATATGCAGCATTCAACACTTTATCGTGGTGCTGTCGGACAGCGCCCACTGGCGCGCCCTCGCCCGGCTTCCTATCCTATGGCATTGCCAACTCCCGTTCCCGGAGCAACCCATGAAGCGACTCGCCCTTTCCGCCCTCGCCTGTTCCGCGCTGCTGGCCGGCTGTGCCGGCGCCAATATGGAAAGCCTGACGCAGGCCGGCGGCAGCCTCTTTACCGCCGCCACGCTGTCGGACAGCAACGTCAAGACGCTGTCCGACCAGTCCTGCGCGGAAATGGACCAGAAGAACACCATCGCGCCGGCGGACAGCACCTACGCCAAGCGCCTGGCCAACGTGATGGGCGGGCTGGGCAACACCGGGCTGCCACTCAATGCCAAGGTGTATGTGACCAAGGACGTCAATGCCTGGGCCATGGCCAACGGTTGCGTGCGGGTCTACAGCGGCCTGATGGACCTGCTGAGCGACGATGAAGTGCGTGGCGTGGTGGGCCATGAGATCGGCCATGTGGCGCTGGGCCATACCAAGGCCGCGATGCAGGTGGCCTACACCACGGCGGCGGCGCGCGGGCTGCTGGGGTCGACTGGCGTGGCTTCGCTGACGGCGCTGTCGTCGTCGCAGATCGGCGCGCTCGCCGAGCAGTTCGTCAATGCGCAGTTCTCGCAACGGCAGGAATCCGCGGCCGACGACTATTCGTTTGACCTGCTGACCAGGAACGGCGCCAACCGCCAAGCCCTGGCGTCGGCGTTCCGCAAGATGTCGACCCTCGATGGCGGGCAGTCGAGCATGCTCAGCTCGCACCCGGGATCGCTGGAGCGCGCCAAGCATATCGAAGCCCGCCTGGCCGGCGGGCGCTGACAGCGACGCATTTGCCCTTGCCGCCGCACCCGTTCGGGTGAGGCGGCACCTCCCTCCCGACTGCCCCGCTTCACTTCCCTCGCGCACCGCTCCCGACACCAGTTCCACACTCGCGCCGCCATGCGCGCGGTGTGTTGACTGCGCTTAATTCGCCGACAAAAGCTTTCACTACGCTGGCCGGAAACCGGCGGGGATAATGCCTCACGCTGCATTTGCACGGTTGATGCGGTCGCGCCCCTGCATGCGCGACCCGCGGTGCCAAGGCTGCACCCGCCAGCTGCGGTGCGCGCGCCGCCACCGTGATCGCCGTGATCACCTTCATGCCCCAAGGACACGCCGCCGCGCCATGGACATGCCCTGCCTCCGCTCGCCCCGCACCCGTAGTCCCGCGCTGCCCCGTCCTGTCCCGAATTCCCACCAACCCCGCAATCCGATGCAACGACCCACCCAACCCGCATCACTCGCTTCAGGAGCCTTCGATGGAATGGTTGCATGAGATTTTCCAGAAGTCGCCCGAATCGGCGCAGCGACGGGGAGCAAGGCCGACAAGAATGTCGTGAAGAAGTAAGCCTTCGCAGGCGTGCCTAGCAGCCCGGCTTCAAGCCGGGCTTTTTTTCGTTCAGGGTTTCATCCGGTCCGGCGCTGGGGAGCGATCTAACGCGCGATCGATGGAAAAATTCAATTAATAAGGCTTGACCTATTTACACGCGAATCATTTTACAAATACCACCACATCGATTTCTGAAATCAATAAGCGATAACCTGAGGTAAATCAGGTATTCGATCAATTGATTAGAAGCATGGCCCGCCCATTGTTATAGTTTCCCCACTTTCCTGCGCTGGCCTTCAGCTCCGCAGCAGGCTCAAGCCGCATTCCGGTTGCGCGGCGCCGCTATCACCGCATTCCAATAAGATCACCGCCCAGCGGACGGGCGGATGGAGACATTCGATCATGCAAGCTGAGGAAATTCTCTTGCTGGTGCAGAAATGCGCCCACACATTCAGCTTTTATGATCTCGAATCCGGCGCCGCATTAAGGCATATCCGATTGCCGGAATTCCCGCATGAATTCGTCGTGGATTCGCGCCAGCGCTATGCCTATGTGGGCCACTATGGGGTCGAGTCTTCCGCGCATCAGGGCGAAGGCGGCTGCTCGGTGTTCGTGATCGACCTGCAGACGCGGGAGCACGTCCGGACGCTGGATATCGGCCCGTACCGCCGACCGCACGGCCTGGCGATGGATGCGCTGGACCGGCTCTACGTTCTCAGCGAGGCAGGCTCCACGCTGCTGATTTTCGATCAGCCGCAACGCAGCGATGTGCCGGACCGGGCGATTCCCTCGGGTGGCTACAAGAGCCACCTGCTCGCCCTGACCCGCGACGGCTCGACCGCCTTTGCGCTCAATCTGCTGAGCCACACCGTCACGCGCCTGCAGCCGCACGACCCGACTGTCGCCGCTGTGCCGGTTCAGCCCGGCAGCAGGCCGGAAGGCAACTGCCTGAGCCGCGACGAGCGCACCCTCTATGTCACCGCCCGCGGCGACGACGCCCTCATCGCCATCGACACCCGCACGCTGCGCGTCACCGGCCGTGCACGCACGGGGTGCGACCCGACGCGCGTCTACCGCGATCGGCACGATCGCCTGTACGTGACCAACTATGGCGAGCAATCGTTGTCGATCTTCGACCCGGCGCTGCGGCAGATCGGCCAGATAGCGCTGGAAAGCACGCCCATCGCCATGAGCCTGCACCCGACGCGCGACCTGGCTTTCATCTCCCTGACGGACCAGCGCGTGGGCATGCTCAACCTGCAGACGCGGCAGTTCGAGCGGTATATCGATACCTTGCTCGAACCCGATGTGTCCCATGTGCTGGTGGCCTGAAGACCCCGCGAGTCAGCGAAGCACAAGGAGATAAGACATGCCGCCTGCGCTTCCCGCAGCCGTGCGCTGGATACTGCCGCTCGGCCTCACACTTTGCCTCGGCATTCTCGCCGCGCTGGTCGTTCCCGGCTGGCCCGCGCAATGGCTGAGCCGGCCGGTGTCCGGTGCCGCCGCCGCGCACCACGTCGTGCCCTGGGTGGCCTGGCATGGGCGCCTGATGGTGCTCAGCTGGGGACTATTGCTGCCGCTCGGCATCCTGGTGGCGCGCTTCTTCAAGGTGACGCCATCGCAAGCCTGGCCTGCCGTGCTCGATCGCAAGACCTGGTGGCGCGCCCACTTGTGGATGCAAGGCAGCGGCGTTGCCCTGATGTCGGTAGGCGTGCTGCTGATCCTGGGCCACGGCGGCATGCCCGATGCGCTGGCGCGCCGGCACCACCTCGGCGGCTGGGCACTGGTGGCCTGCGCCGCGCTGCAGGTGGGCGGCGGGCTGTTGCGCGGCAGCAAGGGCGGGCCCACCAGCGACTGCCTGCGCGGCGACCACTACGACATGAGCGCGCGCCGGGTCGTCTTCGAGTGGCTGCACAAGGTCATTGGCTGGAGTTCACTGCCGATTGCCATTGCAACCATCGGCATCGGCCTCGCGCTGGCCGATGCGCCGCGCTGGATGCCGCTGCTGCTGGGCGCCTGGTGGCTCACGCTGGCGGCGCTCGCGCTGGCATTGCAGCGCGCGGGCTTCTGCATCGACACCTATCAAGCGATCTGGGGCCCCGATCCCAAGCACCCAGGCAATCGACGACGGCCCATCGGCTGGGGCATCGCCAGCTTGCCCTCACAGCCTGCAGCGACGCCCGGCACGCACCGGCCGCAGGCATGGCCGACCGAACACAAGGAATAGACGTGGCAATACTGATAATCGGCGGGGCGGCAGCGATCCTGCTGTTGCTCGCCCTGATCCTGATCGCAAAGCTGCACCCCTTCCTGGCACTGCTCCTGGTGGCCACGGGCGTCGCCGTCGTGGCCGGCGTGCCAGTGAGCCAGATTGCCGATGCGGTCGAAGGCGGCCTGGGCAAGACCCTGGGCCATGTCGCGGTGATCATCGCCTTCGGCGCGATGATCGGGCGCATGATTGATTTGTCGGGCGGCGCGCAGGTGCTGGCCAACCGGCTGATCGAGCGCTTCGGCGACAAACGCGTGCCGCTGGCCATGGCCTGCACGGCATTCGGCGTCGGCATTCCGGTGTTCTTTGAAGTCGGCGTCATGATGCTGATGCCGCTGGTCTACGGCCTCACGCGCACTCGCGGCATTCCGCTGGTGGTGATCGGCCTGCCGGTATGCGCGGTGTTGCTGGTGGTGCATGCCCTGCTGCCGCCGCACCCCGGCATGGTGGCAGTGGCCGGGGAACTCGGCATCGAGATCGGCCGCCTGCTGCTGATCGGCCTGCCGGTCGCGCTGGTCACTGGCCTGGTGACTTTCCTGGCATCCCGGCGACTGACCAGGCGGCCGTTCCATATGGCAGCCGATATCGCCGCCGAAGTGGGCCAGGCCACAGGCAGCGCCCCAAGGATCCATGCGGCATCCGCCAGCCTGGGCAGCGGCGCGCCGCCAAGCGCGCGCCTCGTCGCCGGCCTGATCGCGCTGCCCATCGTGCTGATCCTGGCCGGGACGCTGGCCCAGGTGCTGCTGCCGGAAGGCTTCTTCGGGCGCTCGGCGCTGATGTTTCTCGGCATCCCGTACGTCGCGCTGTTGCTGGGCCTGATGCTCTGTGCCTACCTGCTGGGCATCCGTCGCGGCGCGCCGCTGGCGACGGTGTCCGAGGTGGCCGGCGCCGCCATCCCGGCCGTATCGGTGGTGATCCTTATCACCGGCGCCGGCGGCGCTTTCGCCAAGATCCTGGTGTCGACCGGAATCGGCCCCGCCCTGGCGGCTTCGCTGCAGTCCTCGGGTCTGCCGCTGGCCGTCCTCGCTTTCCTGCTGGCAATGCTGTTGCGCGCGGCACAGGGGCCCACCACCGTGGCACTGATGACCACGGCCGGCATCATCGCCCCGCTGGTCACGCAGGCATCGCTCGGTCCCAACCATCTGGCCCTGGTCGGCCTGGCGATGGGAGCGGGCGGCATGGCGGTCTCCCACGTCAACGATGCAGGCTTCTGGATCGTGACACGGATGCTGGGCCTGAGCGTCGGCGATGGACTAAAGAGCTGGACGGTGCTGACGACGATGGCCGGTATCGCGGCCCTTGGCCTGATCCTCTTGCTATGGCAGTTCGTGTAAAGACCGCTTGCGTGTCTTTGCAACGGGATAAAGGAAGACCATGGATACAGTTCAGATATTCGATGAGCGCGCACGCGAGCTGCCGCTGGCGGGCGAACGGCTCGAGCGGCTGGCATGCGGGGCGACCTGGAGCGAGGGGCCGGTGTGGTTGCCGGATGAAGGTGCGGTGCTGTGGAGCGACATACCCAACGACCGCATCCTGCGCTGGAGCGCAGCGGATGGCATGTCGGTCTGGCGTACGGGCGCCCAGTTCACCAACGGCCACGCACTGGAGGCGGATGGTTCGCTGCTGCATTGCTCGCACGGACAGCGGGCCATCGTGCGGACGCGCCGCAGCGGTGCCTACCTTGGCGAAGACGAACTGGTCGTCAGCCACTATCAGGGGCGGCGCCTGAGTTCGCCCAATGACATCGTGGTCAAGCGCGATCGCACCTTGTGGTTCACCGATCCGCCGTATGGCATCCTGTCGGACCGCGAAGGCCACCGGGCCGATCCCGAGCTGCGGCACAACTATGTGTTTCGATTCGATCCCGCCGTCGGTGCGCTGGAAGTCGCCAGCGACCTTGTCGAAGAGCCGAACGGGCTGGCATTCTCGCCCGCTGAAGACGTGCTCTATGTTTCCGATACCTCGGCGGCATTGCGCGACGATGGTCATCACCACATCGTCGCCTTCGACGTCGTTGCAGGGCGGGTGCTGGCCAACCCGCGGGTCTTCGCCGTCATCGAGCCCGGACTACCGGACGGATTTCGCGTGGACCGGCGCGGCTGGCTCTTTACCAGCAGCGCCAGCGGCGTGCAGGTCTTCCATCCGGATGGGACACGGCTGGCGCATATTCCCGTGCCGGAGAAGGTCGGCAACCTTGCCTTCGGCGGCGCCGAGGGCAATGCGTTGTTTATCGCCGCCAGCACTTCGCTCTACCGCCTGCGGCTTGGGCAGCGCTTGACGTGAGCTTGTAGCGCCGCGCGGCAGCCATCGTGCCGCGCCAGCGCTTTACCGCGTTTCGACGAACTCCAGTACCGTCGCCAGCATCCCTCGCAAAGCCGGCTGCAATGCCGCCGCACGCGCCTCGTCGTAGGCGAACGGATACGTCTCGCTCATGTAAGCGACCTGCGACAGCTCGAGCTGCACCGCATGCACGCCGTCTTGCGGCTTGCCGTATTGACGCGTGATATAGCCGCCCTTGAAGCGCCCGTTGAGCACCGCGGTATGGCCGGCCACCGCGCCGGCCTGCTCGAGCAACTGATCCGCAAGCGACGCGTCGCAGCTCTCGCCGTTGGCCGTGCCGAGGTTGAAGTCCGGCAGCCTGCCTTCGAAGAAGCGCGGCAGCACCGAGCGGATCGAATGCGCATCCCACAGCGCGACGGTGCCGTGCTCCGCCTTCAGGCGGGCCAGTTCCGCGGCCAGCGCCTCGTGGTAAGGGCGCCAGATCGCATCGCGGCGCGCGGCGATTTCCGCATCGTCGGGGCCGTTGCCGTCGGCGTACAGCGGCGTCTTGTCGAAGGTGTCGACCGGGCACAGGCCCGTGGTGTCCTGGCCGGGATACAGGTTGGCGTTGTCGGGCGGGCGGTTCAGGTCGACCACGTAGCGCGAATGCGTGGCCACCAGCACCGACGCACCCAGCTCGCGGGCGAAGCTGTAGAGGCGTTCCAGGTGCCAGTCGGTGTCGGGCACGGTGCGCGCTTCGGCAGTCAGGCGCTGCGAGACCGAAGCCGGCAGGTGCGTGCCGACGTGCGGCATCGATACCAGCAACGGGCGCGTGCCGCGGTGCAGGGTGAAGGCGGGGGTATCGGTGGAGAAGGACATTGTCTTTGCGATGCAGTGGGCGTACGCCCGGTTTCAGTCGGCCAGCAGGCTGGCGCGCGCCGCGATGAACAGGCGCCCCGCATCCGCCTGCAGCGGATGCGCGCCATGCTGCACGCGGCTGCGTCCGGCGGTGCGGACATCCGCTAGTGTCTCATGACCGTGGCAGGCAAACACATGCGTGGCCAGCGCCTGCGGCCCGTCGAGGCCCGCCAGCGTCGGATGCGCGCCATCCAATACCATGAAATCGGCCTGCTGGCCTGGCACAAGCCCCGCCACGGCGCGGCCGCTGGCACGCGTGCCACCGGCCACGGCCTCGAGATACAGCCGGTCAGCCACCTGTGCATGCGCATCGGAAGCCAGCACATTGCGCCGCTGCAGGCCGAGCCGCTGGCCGTATTCAAACAAGCGCAGCTCCTCGGCCACGCTGACGCTGGCATGGCTGTCGGAGCCGATGCCCCATGCGCCCTGCTGCGCCAGGTAGGGTGCGGCCTCGAACACGCCGTCGCCCAGGTTGGCCTCGGTGGTCGGGCAGATGCCGGCCACCGCGCCGCTGTGCGCCAGGCGCCGGCGCTCGTCCCAGTCCATATGGGTGGCGTGCACCAGGCACCAGCGCGCGTCGACCTGTACGTGGTCGAACAGCCAGGTCACCGGGCGCGTGCCCGACCACGCGATGCAGTCGTCGACCTCTTTCTGCTGCTCGGCGATATGGATATGGATGGGCGCCTGCGGGTCGATCGCCTGCAGTCCCGCCAGTGCGTGGGCGAGGCTTTCCTCCGGCACCGCGCGCAGCGAGTGCGGTGCCAGCCCCAGCCGCGCGCCGGACTGCGCGCACGCGGGGGCCAGCCGTTCCAGCAGCCGCAGCATCGCATCGGTGTCGTGCAGGAAGCGGCGCTGCTCGGCCAGCGGCGGCTTGCCGCCAAAGCCGGCGGTCTGGTACAGCACCGGCAGCAGCGTCATGCCGATGCCGGCACGCTGGGCCGCGCGCAGCAGCCGCAGCGACATCTCGGCGGCATCGGTATAGGGCGTGCCGCCCGCATCGTGATGCACGTAGTGGAACTCGCACACGCTGGTGTAGCCCGCGCGCAGCATCTCGATATAAAGCTGGGTGGCGATGGCCTCCAGCGTGTCGGGCGAGAGCCGCTGCGCGAAGCGGTACATCAGCGTGCGCCAGCTCCAGAATGAATCGGCACCAGCCGGATCGTCGCCCTGCGGGCGGCTGCGGAATTCCGTCAGGCCGGCAAAGCCGCGCTGGAACGCATGCGAATGCAGGTTGGGCATGCCGGGCAGCACCGGGCCGGCCGCATGCGGCACACCTGCGGCCGGCTGTACACCGGTCTGCACGGTGGTGAAGCGGCCCTGCTCATCCCAGGCCAGCAGCACATCGCGCGCCCAGCCGGTCGGCAGCAGCGCAAAGGGAGCGAAGAGTTGCGTGCCGCTCATGCCGAGGCTCCTTCGTGCGCATACACTCGCCCTTGCCGCACCACCGTCGCCACCGGGTTGCGGCCAAACCAGTACGCCAGCTCGGCGGGCGAATCGATGCGCCACAGCGCGAAGTCGGCCACGCGCCCCGCTTCCAGCCGCCCGTGGCGATCCGATACGCCCAGCGCACGCGCGGCGTGCACGGTCACGCCGGCAAGCGCTTCCGGCACGGTCAGGCGGAACAGCGTGCAGGCCATATTCATCATCAGCAGCAGCGAAGTGACCGGCGACGTGCCCGGATTGTGATCGGTCGAGATTGCCATCGGCACGCCGTACTGGCGCAGCAGCGCGATCGGCGGCAGCTTGGTGTCGCGCAGGAAGTAGTAGGCGCCGGGCAGCAGCACCGCCACCGTGCCGGCCTCTGCCATCGCCGCGACGCCGGCCTCGTCGAGATGCTCGAGGTGATCGGCGGACAAGGCGCGGTGGCGAGCGGCGAGCGCGGCGCCGCCGAGGTTGCTCAGTTGTTCGGCATGCAGCTTGACGCGCAGGCCATGGCGCGCGGCAGCCTCGAACACGCGCTCGGTCTGTGCAATCGAGAAACCGATCGATTCGCAGAAGGCATCGACGGCGTCGACCAGTCCTTCCCCGGCCAGTGCCGGCAGCATGGTGTTGCAGACCAGGTCGATATAGTCGTCGGCACGGCCCGCGTATTCCGGCGGCAATGCGTGTGCGCCCAGGAAGGTGGTGTGGACCGAGACGCCAAAGTGTTCGCCAAGCCGGCGCGCCACGCGCAGCTGCTTGCGCTCGGCTTCAAGGCTCAGCCCGTAGCCCGACTTGATCTCGATGGCGGTGACGCCCTCGGCCAGCAGCGGCTGCAGGCGCGCGGCGGCCTGGGCAAACAGCGTGTCTTCATCTGCGGCACGCGTGGCGCGCACGGTCGAGACGATGCCGCCGCCGGCGCGCGCAATCTCTTCGTAGCCGGCGCCGGCCAGCCGCATCGCGAACTCGTCGGCGCGCTGGCCGCCGTAGACCAGGTGCGTATGGCAGTCGACCAGCCCGGGCGTGATCCATGCCCCGTGGGCATCGTGGCGCGCCGCGCCGCGATAGGCATCCGGCAGGTCCGCGGCGGCGCCCAGCCAGGCGATGCGCCCATGCTCCACCACCAGCGCGGCATCGCGGATCGCATGCGCCGGATCGGCATCGGGCAGCAGGTGGCAGTTGTGCCAGACGCCGTCCGCGCTGGGCGCGGACGATACAGAGGGCAGCGTCATTGACCGGGCTCCGTCTCAAGGGTGACGCACAGGCACAGGGCCTCGTCACCCACAGGTTCAAACGATGGCGTGGATGGGGGTTCTGCAGCGCCATATAGCGCGCCTTCGCCCGCTTGCAGCAGCAGGCCGGCATCCTGCGCCTGCCATGCGCCGCTGACGGCCAGCAGGCAGACGGCATGGCCGCCGGTGCCAGGCGCAAACCCCTGCCGGAACACCTCGACGCGCGCGCGGCAGTGGCCGCGCCGCGTCATCACGTTGAAGTCGCGCGTGACGCCGTCGATCAGCGTCGCCTGCAGGCTGGCATCGCCGGAGAAGGCGAACGGCTCGCCGATATGTTCAAGGCGATGACTGAAGCTGGCGTCGTCCGCAAGCAGCGTCACGCCGGCGCCCTCCAGCAGCACGATCTGGCGATCGATGCCGGGAAACGCCGAGAACGGCCCGTCCTGCCCGATATCGGCCACGCTCAGGCGCCACCTGAAGTCATCCATGCCGGCGCCCGGCGGCCACACCGCGATCTCGCGCGTGTTGCCGCCGCCGTTCTTCCAGCGCGTGGGCGCGATGTCGGCCAGCGCGAACCGTCGAAATAGCGTCAGGCTCATGCGCCCTTCACCATCGGCAGGTTCAGGCCCTTCTCGTGCGCGCATTCGATGGCGATGTCATAGCCCGCGTCCGCATGGCGCATCACGCCGGTGGCCGGGTCGTTCCACAGCACGCGCTCGATGCGCCTGGCCGCAGCATCGGTGCCGTCGCACACGATCACCACGCCCGAATGCTGCGAGAAGCCCATGCCCACGCCGCCGCCGTGGTGCAGGCTGACCCAGGTGGCGCCGCCCGCGGTGTTCAGCAGCGCGTTGAGCAGCGGCCAGTCCGACACCGCATCCGAACCATCGCGCATGGCCTCGGTCTCGCGGTTGGGCGAGGCCACCGAGCCGCAGTCCAGGTGATCGCGCCCGATCACCACCGGCGCCTTCAGCTCGCCCGACTTGACCATCTCGTTGAAGGCCAGGCCGGCGCGGTGGCGTTCATCCAGCCCCACCCAGCAGATGCGCGCGGGCAGGCCCTGGAAGGCGATGCGGTCGTGCGCCATGTCGAGCCAGCGGTGCAGGTGCTTGTCCTCGGGGAACAGCTCCTTCATCTTGGCATCGGTCTTGTAGATATCCTCGGGATCGCCCGACAGCGCGACCCAGCGGAACGGGCCCTTGCCGCGGCAGAACAGCGGGCGGATATAGGCCGGCACAAAGCCCGGGAAATCAAAGGCGTTCTTCACGCCCTCGTCGAACGCGACCTGGCGGATATTGTTGCCGTAGTCGACCGTCGGCACGCCCATCTTCTGGAAGTCGAGCATGGCCTGCACGTGCTTCACGATGGACGGACGCGCGGCGGCTTCCACCGACTTGGGATCCTGCGTGCGCGCCGCTTCCCATTGATCGACGGTCCAGCCGGACGGCAGGTAGCCGTTGACCAGGTCGTGCGCCGAGGTCTGGTCGGTGACGATGTCCGGGCGCATGCCGCCGGCCTGCGCGCGCTTGACCAGCTCCGGCAGGATCTCGGCGGCGTTGCCGAGCAGGCCGACCGAAATCGCTTCCTTCTTCTGCGTGGCCTCGGCGATCATCGCCAGCGCCTCATCGAGCGTGGTGGCCTTCTTGTCGACATAGCGCGTGCGCAGGCGGAAATCGATGCGCGACTCCTGGCACTCGATCGCCAGCACGCAGGCGCCGGCCAGCACGCCCGCCAGCGTCTGCGCGCCGCCCATGCCGCCCAGGCCCGCGGTCAGGATCCACTTGCCCGACAGGTCGCCGTTGTAGTGCTGGCGGCCGGCCTCGACAAAGGTCTCGTAGGTGCCCTGCACGATGCCCTGCGTGCCGATGTAGATCCACGAGCCCGCCGTCATCTGGCCGTACATCATCAGGCCGGCACGGTCCAGCTCGTTGAACTTGTCCCAGTTGGCCCAGTGCGGCACCAGGTTGGAATTGGCGATCAGCACGCGCGGCGCATCGGCATGGGTGCGGAACACGCCCACCGGCTTGCCCGACTGCACCAGCAGCGACTCGTCCTCACCCAGGCGGCGCAGGCTGTCCAGGATGGCGTCGAAGCACTCCCAGTTGCGCGCCGCCTTGCCAATGCCGCCGTAGACCACCAGGTCCTGCGGGCGCTCGGCCACGTCCGGGTCGAGGTTGTTCTGGATCATGCGGTAGGCGGCTTCGATCAGCCAGTTCTTGCAGTGCAGCTGGCTGCCGCGCGGCGCGCGGATCTCGCGCTGGCCGCGCTGGATGAATTGGTTTTCGTTGGCGTTCATGTCTTGTTCTCCTGCTGCGGGTCTGGTCTGGCAGAGTCGGTGCGCGCGTTACGACAGGTTGGTCGGCAGGAGCGCGCGCACGGCGTCGGGCCAGCCCGCGCCGGCATCGCCCTGCACCACCCATTGCTTCATCGCTTCGATATCCGGCGCCAGGTAGCGATCCTCTTCGACAAAGGCGACGCGCGCACGGATGCGGGCCAGTTCCTGCTCCACCAGCGGCGACGACTTCAGCGGGCGGTGGAACTCGATGCCCTGCGCCGCGGCCATGGCCTCGATGCCGACCACCACCGCGGTGTTGGCGGCCATCTCGCCCAGGCGGCGCGCGCCGTAGGTGGCCATCGACACATGGTCTTCCTGGTTGGCCGAGGTCGGCAGGCTGTCGACGCTGGACGGATGCGCCAGCGACTTGTTCTCAGAGGCCAGCGCGGCCGCGGTCACCTGCGCGATCATGAAGCCCGAGTTCAGGCCGCCGTCGCGCACCAGGAACGGCGGCAGGCCCGATAGCCCGGTATCGAGCAGCAGCGCCAGGCGGCGTTCGGAAATCGCGCCGATCTCGGCAATCGCCAGCGCGATGATGTCGGCGGCAAAGGCCACCGGCTCGGCGTGGAAGTTGCCGCCCGAGACCACGTCGCCCTGCGCGGAGAACACCAGCGGGTTGTCCGAGGCGGCATTGGACTCGATCTGCAGGATGCGCGCGGCGTGCTGCAGGTTGTCCAGGCACGCGCCCATCACCTGCGGCTGGCAGCGGATCGAGTACGGGTCCTGCACGCGGCCGCAGGCCTTGTGCGAGTCGACGATCTCGCTGCCGTCCAGCATCGCGCGCACGGCGCCGGCCACGGCGATCTGGCCGACCTGGCCGCGCGCCTCATGGATGCGGGCGTCGAACGGCTTGACCGAGCCCTTGATCGCTTCCAGCGACAGCGCGCCCGCCACCAGCCCGGCGGCAAAGGCGTCTTCGGCGGCGAACAGGCCGGCCAGCGCCAGCGCGGTCGACACCTGGGTGCCGTTGAGCAGCGCCAGGCCTTCCTTGGGGCCCAGCTCGAAGGCCTGCAGGCCGGCGTGCGCCAGGCCCTCGGCGGCGGGCACGCGCTTGCCGTCGACCAGCACGTCGCCCACGCCGATCAGCGTGCACGACATATGCGCCAGCGGCGCCAGGTCGCCCGAGGCGCCTACCGACCCCTTGGCCGGGATGCACGGCGTCACGCCGTGGTTGGCCAGCGCCAGCAGCGCCTCGATCAGTTCCGGGCGCACGCCCGAATGGCCGCGCGCCAGGCTCACGGCCTTGATCGCCAGGATCAGGCGCACGGTGTCTTCGGCCAGGTCCGCGCCGGTGCCGACGCTGTGCGACAGCACCAGGTTGCGCTGCAGCTGGGCCAGCTTGTCATGCGGGATGCGGCTTTGCGCCAGCTTGCCGAAGCCGGTGTTGATGCCGTAGACCACGGCGTCGGCGTCGATGATGTCCTGCACCGTGGCCTGCGCGGCGCGCACGCCGGCCCAGGCCGATTCGGCCATGGCCAGGCGCACTTCGCCCCGGTAGATGCGGCGCAGGTCGGCCAGGGTGACTTGGCCCGGCTGCAGGGTCAGCAGCGGGCGGGAGGCTTGGTCGTGTTGGCTGGCGCTCATTTGTATGTTCCTGTCTATACAGCTTAGAGTAAAAGTTGGACCGTGGGCCGAATCTTGTGGATTCAGCCGAATGCGGGGTTGCCGTCGGCGCGGAAGCGGCTGCCGAGGCGATAGCGGTTGCCCGGATGCAGGCAGCGCACGAAGGTCACCGGCACGCCGTTGGTCCAGGTGCGGCGCGTCAGCATCAGGCAAGGTTGCGTGGGCGGCATTTCCAGCTGCGCGGCCTGCTCCGGCGTGGCAGCAATGGCATCGACCACGTGCTCTACCTGATCGTAGGGCACATGGCGCAGCAGGTATTCGCCAGGCTGGGTCTCGCTGAAATCCTGGCTGATGAAGTCCGGCGCCACGCGCGGGTTGACGTAGCGGTCCTCCAACTGCACCGGCACGCCGTCCTCGCGATGCACGCAGACCGAGTGGAACACCGACTCACCGGTGCGCAGCTCCAGCGCGGCGGCCACCTCGATCGATGCCGAGACGCGCTCCACCAGGATCACGTCGCAGGCATAGTCATGCCCGCGCATGCGGATCTCGTCCTGCAGGTTGACCACGGACAGCAGCGTCGACTGCGGCTTGTGCTCCGCCACGAAGGTGCCCACGCCGGCCACCCGCACCACCCGGCCCTGCTCCTGCAACTCGCGCAGCGCCCGGTTGACGGTCATGCGCGAGACGCCGAAGCGGTTCACCAGTTCCTGCTCCGACGGCACCCGGTCGCCCGGCTGCCACGCGCCGCTCTGGATCTGGCGGGCGATGTACTCCTTCACCTGCTGGTAGAGCGCGGTGGGAGAGGCAGAAGCGGAAGTCGGGGTGCCGGCGGCGTGGTTCATGGCGTTGGTTGGATGCCTAGTGCTCGGCCGAGGCCATGGCCTCGGCACGGATCTCCTCGGTCAGCCGCGCCTTGAGCGCGGAGAACTCCGGAGTGGTCTTGACCGTGTAATGGCGCGGATGTGGGAAATCCACCGCGATCTCGCTCTTGATCCGACCCGGCCTGGCAGAAAACACCGCCACCCGGTTGGCCATGAAAATGGCCTCGTCGATATCATGGGTCACGAATAATACCGTCTTGCGCGACGCCTCCCATATACCCAGCAGCAACTCCTGCATCAGCACCCGGGTCTGGTTGTCGAGCGCGCCGAAAGGCTCATCGAGCAGCAGGATCTTGGGATCGTTGGCCAGCGCCCGCGCAATCGCGGTGCGCTGCTGCATGCCGCCCGAGAGCTGTTTCGGGTAGTGGTGCTCGAAGCCGCGCAGGCCGACACGCTGCATGAAGAAGTCGCTGCGCTCCTTCTGCTCCGCCGCGCTCATGCCGCGCTCGCGCAGGCCGAAGCGCACGTTCTGCTCGATCGTCAGCCACGGGAACAGCGTGTACGACTGGAACACCATGCCGCGGTCCGCGCCGGGGGCGGACACCGGCTGGCCGTCCAGCAGCACGCGGCCGCTGGTGGGCGTATCCAGCCCTGCGACGATGCGCAGCAGCGTGGACTTGCCGCAGCCCGAAGGCCCGAGGATGGTGACGAAGTCATTGTCGCGGACCTCGAAGTCAACCGGCTGCAGCGCCAGGGTCTGGCCGCCGCGCGGGTTGGAGAAGGTGCGCGAGACCTGCTGGATGGACAGTGCGCTCATTGGATCGAACTCCACGGGAACAGGCGCTGGTTGGCGCGCTTGAAGACAAGGTCCGAGACCAGGCCGATGCAGCCGATCACGATGATGCCGAAGATGATCTGCCCGGTGTTGAGCAGCGCCTGGCTGTCGGTGATCATGTGCCCGATGCCCGACGACGAGCCGATCAGCTCGGCCACGATCACGTAGGTCCAGGCCCAGCCCAGCACCAGCCGCAGGATCTCTGCGATCTCGGGCGCGGCGCCGGGGATCAGCACGCGCCGCACGATGCCGGCGCTGTTGGCACCCAGCGTGTAGGCCGCCTCCACCAGGTCCTTGCGCGCGCCGCCGACGGCCACCGCCACCATCAGCACGATCTGGAAGAACGAGCCGATAAAGATCACCAGCAGCTTCTGCGTCTCGCCGATGCCGGCCCACAGGATCAGCAGCGGGATGAAGGCCGACGCGGGCAGGTAGCGGAAGAACGACACGAAGGGCTCGAAGAACGCCTCGGCCGCCTTGTACGAGCCCATGAAGATGCCCAGCGGCACCGCCAGCACCGCGGCCATCACGAAGCCGCCGACCACGCGCCATACGGTCATGCCGATGTCGCCGATGAAGTTGTGCTCCGTGAACAGGATAAAGCCCTCTTTGGCCATCGTCATCGGATCGGCCAGGAACGTGCGCGGCACGAAGCCGCCCAGCGTCACCACGGCCCAGATGCCGAAGAACAGCACGAAGAAGGACAGGCCCAGCATCCAGCGCGTGTTGGGCGCCACCGGCACCAGCGGGGCCAGCCACGGGTGGCGCCGGCGCACCGGCGCCGTCGCTGTGGCAGGGGCCGCCGCGGCAGCGGCCGGGGCGGGTGTTCCAAGTCTGGCTTGCGTCATGACGTCACGCCTCCTGAAGACTGTCGGTTACTTGAGGAAACGCGCGTCATACAGCGCCGTCACGTCCGGCACCTGGCGGATCACGCCGATCTCCAGCAGCACCGCTGCCGCTTCCTTGCTGAAGCTGGCGAGCTCGCCGGCAAAGAACTTGCGGTTGGCCTCGCGGTCCTGCCAGCGCAGGTAGGCGGAGGACTTGGCGAACTGCTCGCCGGTCTGCTTGACCGCCGCGCCCATGATGTCGTTGGCCTTGGCCGGCTCCTTCTGGATCATCTCCAGGGCCTCGAAGTAGCTGTCGACCAGCGCCTGCGCGGCCTTGGGATTCTCTTTAAGCCACTTCGGCGCGCAGCCCAGCGTATCGGTCACCATCGGGTAGTCGAGCGTGGTCGCCAGGATCTTGCCCTTGTCCGGGTTCTGGCGCACCGTCGACAGGTAGGGCTCATAGGTCATGGCGCCGTCGTTCTGGCCGGCCACGAAGGCCTGCGCGGCCGCCTGCGGCGACAGCGTGGTGGTCTTGACGTCCTTGAGCGTCATGCCGTTCTTCTTCAGCATCCAGGCCAGGCCGAAATACGGCGCGGTGCCCGGCGCATCGACGCCGATGGTCTTGCCCTTCAGGTCGGCAAAGCTCTTGACGTCGCTGCGCACGGCCAGGCCGTCGGCGCCGTAGGACTTGTCGAGTTGCACGATCTGGGTGATGGGCACGCCGTTGGCGTTCCAGGCCACGTGCGTTTCCACCGTGGTGGCGGCGCACTGGATCGCGCCCGAGGCCAGCGCCAGGTGGCGGTCCTTCTGCGGGATCATCTTGATGTCGACGTCCACGCCATGCTTCTTGAAGATGCCGGCCTTGTCGGCCAGCGTCAGCGGCGCGAAACCGGTCCAGCCGCTCATGCCCAGCGTGACCTGGGTGTTCTGCGCCTGGGCCGCACCAGCCCCCAATGCCGCAACCAGCACCGCGGCCTGCACTGCCATCCGACCGCGAATCCTGCTGTGATTCCTCATCTGTACGCTCCTTTGGTGTGTCCGTCGACGGCAGGCCATGCGTGCGGCCGCGCTCGTTTTCAGGCATTAAACAATACCTGTATATACAAGTCAACGTAGGGCTTCCACCAAGCAACCAGGCGGATAAACACCTTAAAAGGCGCTTTTCAGCGGGAACCCCTCAATGGGCCTCGCACCACCCCGGCTCACGGATTACGGTGCCAGCACCAGGCCGGGGCGATGGAAGTGTTGCTGTATAGACAGGAGTAAAACGAGATACCGTCACAGCAAACCCCGTGCCAGCCGCACTGGGGCGCGCCGGCAAGGCGGTCAGGCGTCGAAGAAGGAGGTGACGGTGGGATAACGCAGCCGCAGGCGCAGCTCGCGTTTCAGGCGGCGGTTGTCGAGGCGGCGCGATTCGCTCATGAAGCTCAGCAGCGTCTTGTCGATCACTTCACGCGCCTCGCCGCGCGTGATCCGCGGCGGGCGCGGCAAGCCGCGACGGTCGGCGACCAGGTCGAAGTAGTCGGCCATGCGCAGCTCGGTGTCGTCGCTGGCATGGACCACGCGCTGCGCGCGGCCGCGGAACAGCGCCGCGACCATGGTGCGCGCCAGGTCGTCGGCGTGGATATGGCTGGTGTAGACATCGTCCTGCGGCACCAGCGCGGGCGTGCCGCGGTGCAGGCGCGCCAGCGGCAGGCGGTCTTCGGCATAAATGCCGGGGATGCGCACGATGCTGGCACGCCAGCCGGCACCGCGGCCGAAGCCGCGCACTGCCCGCTCGGCGGCCACGCGGCGGCGCGCGCGGGCGGTCTGGGGCCGCACGGCGTGGAATTCCGAGACCCGGGCGCCCTGCCGGTCGCCGTACACACCCGACGTGCTGGCGTAGACAAACGCAGCGCGGGGCCTGCCCCGGTCGGGTAGAATGGCGGGCTCGCCGGGAAGCATGCCGGCCGACGTCCTGGCCTTGCGCCAGGCCGCCCGGCGCAAGGCGGCGAGCAAGGCACGCGTGCGCGGATCGCCTTCGCCCTGCCCGGGCGGCGGCGCCAGGTCCAGCACCTGCGTGGCCAGCCCGTGCAGCCGTGCCAGCGTGGCCGGCCGGTCCAGGTCCGCCACCAGCGGCACCGCGCCGGCGGCGCGCAGTTCAGCGCGGCGGGCCGGCTGTGAAGTCACGGCAAAGACACGCATGCGCGACGACAGGATTCGCAGGCAGCGCGTCCCCACATCCCCGCAGCCGACGATCAACAGGCGCGGGCGGCCCAGCCGGCGCGAAGGTGCCGGCAGCCGCGGGACTTGTGGGAGGCGCGAGGGCTGCAGCTTCGACAGAATTTGGCTCATAGACCGATTATGGCTTATCAAGTAACCGTCATGCCCAGCGGCCACAAGTTTGAAGTGGCCGCGGACGAAACCATCCTCGGCGCGGCCCTGCGCCACAGCATCGGGCTGCCCTACGGCTGCAAGAACGGCGCCTGCGGCTCGTGCAAGGGCCGCGTGCTCGAAGGCACCATCGTGCAGGGCGACCACGCCCCGGCGGCACTGACCGCGCAGGAGAAAACCGAGGGCCGCGCCCTGTTCTGCTGCGCCAACGCCGCCTCGGACGTCACCATCGAGTGCCGCGAAGTCCACGGCGCGGGCGACATCCCGATCAAGAAGGTGCCGTGCCGCGTGACCGCGATCGAGCGCCTGGCCGATGACGTCATCGCCATCAAGCTGCAGCTGCCGGCGACCGAGCGCATGCAATACCTGGCCGGCCAGTACGTGGAATTCCTGCTGCGCGACGGCAAGCGCCGCAGCTATTCGATCGCCACGCCGCCGCATGAAGACGGCCCGATCGAGCTGCATATCCGCCATATGCCGGGCGGCGCCTTCACCGACTACGTCTTCGGCGCCAAGGAAGGCCAGCCGGCCATGAAGGAGCGCGACATCCTGCGCTTCGAGGGCCCGCTGGGCAGCTTCTTCCTGCGCGAGGAATCCGAGGCCCCGATCATCCTGCTGGCTTCCGGCACCGGCTTCGCGCCGATCAAGGCCATCGTCGAGCACGCCGCCTACACCGGCATCCAGCGCCCGATGACCTTGTACTGGGGCGGCCGCCGGCCCAAGGACCTGTACATGCACGCGCTGTGCGAGCAGTGGGCGCGCGAGCTGCCCAACTTCCAGTACGTGCCGGTGGTCTCCGACGCGCTGCCTGAAGACAGCTGGCACGGCCGCACCGGCTTTGTCCACCAGGCCGTGATCGCCGACCATCCCGACCTGTCGGGCCACGAGGTCTATGCCTGCGGCGCCCCGGTGATGATCAATGCCGCGCGCGGCGACTTCACCCGCCAGAACAAGCTGCACGAGGACGCGTTCTTCGCCGACTCGTTCACCTCCGAGGCCGACATGCACCCGGCCGGCTCGGCACCGGCGGCCTGAGGCGCGAGCCGCCGCCAGCCGTTCCGTCAGCGCAACAATGCCCGGGCCAGCCAAAATTCGTTTTGACACCCGGGCGCATGCGCCTTATATTTGCCCGCATGCACATGACCTTCAACCGACGCCGCAGCTTCCGTACGTCGCTCCCCGCTGGGGTGCCGCGCGGCTGACCGTCGACTGCGTCTGTTCATGTCAACGAGCCACGGGCAACCCCCGTGGCTTTTTGTTTTTGTCCCGGTTGTTACGCCCGTCCGTCCATCGTTTAAAGCCGACCCCTGGAGTCCGCCATGGCATTTGCTGAGTATCCCGTCCAATCCCTGATGTACATCACCAACCGGCCCGAGCTCGTGTTCACCGAGGGCAAGGGCTCCTGGCTGACGGATCACAACGGCAAGCGATACCTGGACTTCGTGCAGGGCTGGGCAGTGAACTGCCTGGGCCATTCCAACCAGGGCATGATCGACGCGCTGGTGGCCCAGTCGCACCGGCTGATCAACCCAAGCCCGGCCTTCTACAACGAGCCGATGCTCAAGCTGGCCCGGCAGCTGACCGACCACAGCTGCTTCGACAAGGTCTTCTTCGCCAACAGCGGCGCCGAGGCCAACGAAGGTGCGATCAAGCTGGCGCGCAAATGGGGCCGCAAGCACAAGGACGGCGCCTTCGAGATCATCACCATGGACCACAGCTTCCATGGCCGCACGCTCGCCACCATGAGCGCGTCGGGCAAGGCCGGCTGGGACACCATCTTCGCGCCGCAGGTGTCGGGCTTCCCCAAGGCCGACCTCAACGACCTGGCTTCGGTGGAGAAGCTGATCACCGACAAGACCGTCGGCATCATGCTCGAGCCAGTCCAGGGCGAAGGCGGCGTGCTCCCCGCCACGCGCGAGTTCATGCAGGGCCTGCGCGCACTGGCCGACAAGCACAGGCTGCTGCTGATCGTCGATGAAGTGCAGACCGGCTGCGGGCGCTGCGGCACCCTGTTCGCCTACGAGCTGGCGGGCGTGGAGCCGGACATCATGACGCTGGGCAAGGGCATCGGCGGCGGCGTGCCGCTGTCGGCGCTGCTGTGCAAGGCCGAGGTCGCCAGCTTCGAGGCCGGCGACCAGGGCGGCACCTACAACGGCAACCCGCTGATGACCGCGGTGGGCAGCGCCGTGATCGAGCAGCTGACCGCGCCGGGCTTCCTCGACGACGTCAAGGCCAAGGGCGAATACCTGCGGGAACAGCTGCTGGCGCTGTCCGCCGAGTTCGGCCTGGGCGGCGAACGCGGCGACGGCCTGCTGCGCGCGCTGATGCTGGGCAAGGACATCGGCCCGCAACTGGTGGAAGAAGCCCGCGACATGGCCCCGCAAGGCCTGCTGCTGAACGCGCCGCGCGCCAACCTGCTGCGCTTCATGCCGGCGCTGAACGTGACGCGTGAAGAGATCGACCAGATGATCGGCATGCTGCGCACGCTGCTGAAGAAGCTGGCCTGAGCCTGGTCATTCGCCAGACGGAAAAAAGCCTCGCTCGCGCGAGGCTTTTTTTCATTGCGGTGCCGCAGAGGAGTGAGGGAGAGAGCCAGCGCCGCAGAACCCGCGCACACCAGCCTGAGCAGGCGTTGCGCGGGGCCCCGCGGCAAGGCAGAAGGCCTTGCGCCTGCGTGCGCCTGCCCTCTCCCTCACCCCTCTTGCGGCGGGGTGGGAGGCGGCGGCGCGTGCCTTACTCGCCGAGGTAGGCGGCCCGCACCTTGGGATCGTCGAGCATCTGCTTGGCGTCCCCGCTCATGGTGATCAGGCCCGACTCCATCACGTAGCCGCGGTGGGCAGCCTGCAGCGCCAGGCGCGCGTTCTGCTCCACCAGCAGCACGGTCACGCCCTGCGCCGAGATGTCGCGCACGACCTCGAAGATCTTCTCGACCATGATCGGCGACAGGCCCATCGACGGCTCGTCCAGCAGCAGCAGCTTCGGCTGGCTCATCAGCGCGCGCGCCATTGCCAGCATCTGCTGCTCACCGCCGGACATGGTGCCGGCCAGCTGGTTGGCACGCTCCTTCAGGCGCGGGAAGATGCCGAACATGCGGTCGATGTCAGCCTTGATGCCGGCCTCGTCGTTGCGCGTGTAGGCGCCCATCTGCAGGTTCTCGGTGATGGTCATGCGGGCGAACACGCCCCGCCCTTCCGGCACCATCGCCATGCCATGCTTTAGCAGCGCATAGCTGGGTACGCCCTTGATGGACTTGCCCATGTACTCGACATCGCCGCCGCCCCAGCCCTGCAGGCCGGTGATGGCCTTCATGGTGGTGGTCTTGCCTGCGCCGTTGGCGCCGATCAGCGTGACCAGCTCGCCGTCCTTGATTTCGAGGTCGATGCCCTTGACCGCCTGGATGCCGCCATAAGCGACCTTCAGGCCCGAGATCTTCAATACTGTGTCTTTCATCTGCAGCTCCCCCGTCAGTGGGCCGTAGTGCCGAGGTAGGCCTCGATCACCGCCGGGTTGTTCTGGACATCATGCGGCAGGCCCTGCGCGATGACCTTGCCGTAGTCGAGCACGGTCATGCGATTGCAAAGGCCCATCACCAGCTTCACGTCGTGCTCGATCAGCAGGATGGTCTTGCCGTCGGAGCGGATCTTGTCGAGCAGGCCGCGCAGCTCGACCTTCTCGGTGGCGTTCATGCCCGCGGCCGGTTCGTCCAGCGCCAGCAGCTTGGGCTCGGTCGCCAGCGCCCGCGCGATCTCCAGCCGGCGCTGGTGGCCGTACGACAGGTTGCGCGCGGTGAAGTTGGCGTACTTGCCGATGCCGACGTAGTCGAGCAGGTCGTGCGCCATGTCCTCGATGCCCTCTTCCTCGCGGCGTACCGAAGGCGGACGGAGGATCGCGCCGAACAGGCCGGCCTTGGTACGCGCGTGGCGCCCGACCATGACGTTCTCGAGCGCGGTCATCTCGCCGAACAGGCGGATGTTCTGGAACGTGCGCGCTATACCAGCCTTCGCCACTTCATGCACGGCGGTCGGCTGGTAGGCCTTGCCGCCCAGCACGAACTCGCCCGAATCCGGCGTGTACAGCCCGGTGATCACGTTGAAGAAGGTGGTCTTGCCGGCGCCGTTGGGGCCGATCAGGCCATAGATCTCGCCCGGCTTGATCTGCAGGCCCACCTCGGACAGCGCCTGCAGGCCGCCGAAACGCTTGTTGACCCCCTGTACCGACAGGAGGAAATCGTTGTTGCTCATATTGTCCTCCTGGTCAGAAACGGCCCACGCTGCCCGCACGGCGCACCACCGGGCGGTCTTCCTTGCGCGGCGACGGCCAGATGCCCGCCGGGCGATACAGCATGACGCCAACCAGGGCCAGGCCGAACAGCAGCTGGCGCAGCACTTCGGCATCAACGATCACGTGGCCGAACAGGCCGGTCTGCATCGGCTCGGCGACCACGCGCAGCAGCTCCTGGAAGCCCACCAGCAGGACGCCACCCAGGATCACGCCCGGGATATGGCCCATGCCGCCGAGCACCACGATGGCCAGCACGTAGATCGATTCCCACAGCGTGAACGATTCCGGCGACACGAAGCCCTGGAAGGCCCCGAACACCGCGCCCGAGGCACCGCCAAACGACGCGCCCATGGCAAAGGCCAGCAGCTTGATGTTGCGGGTGTTGACGCCCATCGCCTTGGCGGCGATCTCGTCTTCGCGGATGGCCACGAAAGCGCGGCCGATACGCGAGGTCTGCAGCCGCAGGCTCACGAACACGATCACGATGACCAGGAACACCAGCAGGTAGTAGTACATGAACACTGGCGAGAACTTCAGCCCGAGGATCTCGTGCGTCTTCGAGAAGTCGAAGCCGAAGATGTGGACCGGGTCCACCGCGGTGATGCCCTTGGGTCCGTTGGTGATGTTGAGCGGGCGGTCCAGGTTGTTCATGAAGATGCGGACGATCTCGCCGAAGCCCAGCGTCACGATGGCGAGATAGTCTCCGCGCAGCTTCAGCGTTGGCGCCCCGAGCAGCACGCCGAAGGTGGCGGCTACCAGGATCGCGATCGGCAACACGAACCACATCGACAGGTGGATGCCGGTGGGGAACAGTTGCTGGATCCACTCGAACTGGTTCGCCAGGTGGGGCGAGCCCAGCAGCGCCATCAGGTAGGCGCCCACCGCATAGAACGCGATATAGCCCAGGTCAAGCAGGCCGGCAAAGCCCACCACGATATTCAGGCCCAGCGCCAGCATGATGTACAGCAGCGCAAAGTCCAGCACGCGGACCCAGTAGTTGCCGCCCAGGGTCTGGACCAAGAACGGTGCGCACAGGGCGATCACCAGGAAGCCAATCAGTGCGGCCAGGGTCTTGGCCGGCACCTTAGTGGGCGCCGCAACGGCTGCCGTGGATGGAATCGGAGTATTCATGGATTCGCTCTCCTCAGGCGCGTTCCGCCACGCGTTCGCCCATGATGCCGGACGGACGGAAGACGAGCACGGTGATCAGCACGATAAAGGCAAAGACGTCCTGGTAGTTCGAACCGAAGACGCCGTTGGTCAGGTCGCCGATATAGCCGGCGCCGAGCGCTTCGATCAGGCCCAGCAGCATGCCGCCGACCATGGCGCCCGCCAGGTTGCCGATGCCGCCCAGCACCGCGGCGGTAAACGCCTTCAGGCCGGGGATGAAGCCCATGTAGAAGTGGGCATTGCCGTAGTTGGTGGCCA
Source organism: Cupriavidus sp. CP313 (assembly GCF_054072015.1). Taxonomy (NCBI): domain Bacteria; kingdom Pseudomonadati; phylum Pseudomonadota; class Betaproteobacteria; order Burkholderiales; family Burkholderiaceae; genus Cupriavidus; species Cupriavidus sp. CP313. The sequence goes on from NZ_JBSVZB010000007.1 coordinate 83,395, forward strand.
TCATTACGCCGGCCAGCGCGGCCAGCGTGGCGCCGATCATGAAGGTGGCGGAAATGACGAAATTGGGGTTAACACCCATCAGGCCGGCCACCTTCTGGTTCTCGGCGGTGGCGCGCATGGCGCGGCCGAGCTTGGTGCGGTTGACCAGGGCCAGCAGGCCGGACATCACCATCACGGCCATGCCGATGATGACCATTTCCTTGCCGGTGATGGTGGCGCCGGTCGTGCCGATGTCGATCGGCTCAGACGGTAGCAGCTGCGGGAAGGTCAGCGGGTTGCGCGACCAGATCAGCATGCCCATCGTCTGCAGGATGATGGAGACACCGATGGCGGTGATCAGCGGGGCCAGCCGTGGCGCATTGCGCAAGGGCCGGTAGGCGATCCGCTCGATGGCATAGGACAGGATCGCGCAGACCGGCATGGCGATCAGCGTGGCGATCACCAGCGTCAGCCATTCAGGCAGGCCGGGGGCGAACTTCTGCAATCCGAGGATGGCTGACAGGGCGGTCAGCGCGCCGATCATCAGCACATCGCCGTGGGCGAAGTTGATGATGCCGAGAATACCGTAGACCATGGTGTAGCCCAGTGCGATCAGCGCATAGATGCTGCCGAGCACCAGACCGTTCACGATCTGCTGGATAAAGATATCCATGAAAACTCCTGCTTCAGTCCCGGACCTTGCGGCATGGTGTGGATGCCGGGGGGGGACCATGGTGTGTAATGGGTAACGTTGCGGTGGTTGGTTTGCTGGTAAGCGGCCTGCCCTGCTCCATCCATGGTAAGGATGCTTCTACATTAGGCGAGGCTAAAAAGAACGGCACCGCAAAATACTCACGGTGCCGTTCGGATGGGCCGGTAAGCCCAGATTACATCTTCACGACGTCGAGGACGGACTTCTTCTTGTCCTTGTACTCGTACAGCGTGATGGTACCTTCCTTCATGTCGCCCTTCTCGTCAAAGGCGATATTGCCGATCACGCCCTTGTAGTTGGTCTTGGGCATTTCGGCCAGGATGGCAGCCGGTTGGGTCGAGTTGGCGCGCTTCATGGCGTCGACGACGACCATCACGGCGTCATACGTGAACGGTGCGTAGATCTGCACCGGGGCGTTGAAGCGAGCCTGGTAGCGCTTGGAGAAGTCCGCGCCCTGCTCCATCTTCGACAGGGCCAGGCCGGCCTCGGAGCAGATGATGTTGGTCACGGCATCGCCCGCCAGTTCGGCCACCTTGTCGGTACAGACGCCGTCGCCGCCAACGATCTTGGCGCCGATGCCCAGTTCCTTGGCTTGCTTGGCGAACGGGCCGCCGGTAGCATCCATGCCGCCGTACATGATCACGTCAGGCTTCTTGCCCTTGATCTTGGTGAGAATGGCCTTGAAGTCGGTGGCCTTGTCGTTGGTGGCCTCGCGCGCCACCACGTTCACGCCGGCCGCCTTGGCGGTCTTCTCGAACTCGTCGGCCAGGCCCTTGCCGTAGGCGGTGGCGTCGTCGACGATCGCCACGCTCTTCGCATGGAGCGTCTTGCTGGCATAGTTCGCCAGTGCCGGGCCCTGCTGGGCATCGGTGGCCACCACGCGGTAGGTGGTCTTGAAGCCCTGCTTGGTGTAGTCCGGGTTGGTGGACGAGGGCGAGATCTGCACGATGCCGGCATCGCTATAGATCTTGGAGGCCGGGATCGACGTGCCCGAGTTCAGGTGGCCGACCACGGCCACCACCTTGGCGTCGACCAGCTTCTGCGCCACGGAGGTGCCGGTCTTGGGGTCGGCGGCATCGTCTTCGCCGACCAGTTCCAGCTTGATCTTCTTGCCACCGATCTCCAGGCCGGTCTTGTTGACTTCTTCCACGGCCAGGCGGGCGCCGTTTTCGTTGTCCTTGCCAAGGTGCGCGATACCGCCGGTCAGCGGGGCCGCGTGGCCGATCTTGACGACGACGTCGCCCGCTGCGGGGGCGGTTGCCGCCGGCGCCGTAGAAGCTGCATCCGCCGGCTTCTCTTCCTTCTTGCCGCAAGCTGCTACCAGCGCCACTGCGGCCGCGATCGGCAGAATCTTGGCAAACGTGATTTGCATGAGTGATCTCCTAGGATTCACAAAAACAGGGATATTCAACGCCTCCCGGACGTTTCCCTGGACCGCCTTTGTTTAGTTTCAATTTGAAACGCGCGCATTGTATCCCCTTTCTTAGTCGATGCAATACGCGACGCAACATCCTTAACCATTTACCGGTCAAATGAGCTAGGGAATTTCCCCAATGCACAGATTGCGGCAATTCCCGCTCTCATGACGCGGTCGCCTCACCTACTTACAAGAATCGTGCCTGCGGCGCCCGATGAGGCGAATAAGCATCGCCAGCGCCACCTATAATGCGCCTTTATTAATTAGGTGTTTCATTTAAATTTAGTTGCGCCAATCTCTAATGTGCAGAATATAGCGCCGCACCATAATAGGGAAAACCCCAGACCCGGGGATTACCCTGATTTGTCTGGTCAGCAGGACAGCCATGTATTACCTGCACCATCCGCGTGCATTATTCGCACCGGCCGGCTGCAAATCGGGCGCACCAAAGACAAAGGGCGCCGCATCAAGCGGCGCCCTTGTTCAAGGCAAGGCTGGCAGGCGGGCGCGGCCCGCACCGGTCAGGCGGCTGCGCTGGCCGGCAGCAGCCCGCGCGGCAGCGGGAAGGCCATGTTCTCTTCGATGCCGTCAAGCGGGCGCACCTGGCGCGCGCCAAGCTCACGCAGGCGGTCGACGATGGACTGGGCCAGCGCCTCGGGCGCCGAAGCGCCGGCGGTCAGGCCGATGCGGCGCTTGCCGGCGATCCATTCGGGGCGCACCTGCTCGGGGGCATCCACCATATAGGCCGGCACGCCCAGGCGCTCGGCCAGCTCGCGCAGGCGGTTGGAGTTGGAACTGTTGGGGCTGCCCACCACGATCACCACCTCCACCTGCGGCGCCATGAGCTTCACCGCGTCCTGGCGGTTCTGCGTGGCATAGCAGATGTCCTGCTTCTTGGGCTCGCGGATCTGCGCGAAGCGCGCCTTGAGCGCGGCCACGATCTCGCGGGTCTCATCCACCGACAGCGTGGTCTGGGTCACGTAGGCCAGCCGCGACGGGTCGGCAACCTGCAGCGTGGCGACGTCGGCCACCGACTCCACCAGCAACATGCCGCCGCTGGCCTGGCCCATGGTGCCCTCCACTTCCGGATGGCCGCGATGCCCGATCATCACGATCTCGCAGCCCTCGGCGCGCATCTTGCTCACCTCGACATGCACCTTGGTCACCAGCGGGCAGGTGGCATCGAACACGTGCAGCCCGCGCGCGGCGGCGTCAGCGCGCACTTCGCGCGACACGCCGTGGGCGCTGAAGATGACGGTGGCGCCCGCGGGCACCTCGTCGAGCTCGCGCACGAACACCGCGCCCTTGCGGCGCAGGTCGGCCACCACATAGGCGTTGTGGACGATCTCGTGGCGCACGTAGATGGGCGCGCCGAAGCGCTCGAGCGCACGCTCGACGATCTCGATGGCACGGTCCACGCCGGCACAGAAGCCGCGCGGCTGCGCCATCAGGATTTCTGCGTCGGGTGCGGGGGTCAGGTCAGGCATGCTGCGGTATCAGGATGGTTCGGCACACGTGCGGCGCGCTCAGAGAATGCCGATCAGCTGCACGTCGAACAGGATGGTCTGCCCGGCCAGCGGATGGTTGAAGTCAAAGAGCGCAGCGGTCTCGCCGATCTCCTTGAGCACACCCGCGTACTTGCCGCCGCCGGGCGCGTTGAACTCCACCAGGTCGCCCGGGCTGTAGTCCTCTTCGAACGAACTGTTCTCGCGCAGCGTGGCCAGCGACACCCACTGCAGCAGCTCGGGGTTGCGCGGGCCAAAGGCCTGCTCCGGCGCCAGCCGGTAGGTCATGCGCTCGCCTTCGGGCATGCCGAGCAGCGCCTGCTCCAGCGTCGGCGCGAACTGGCCCTGGCCGAGCAGCAGCGTGGCGGGCTTCTCCTCGAACGTGCTGACGACGTCGGTGCCGTTCTCGAGCGCGATGCTGTAGTGCAGGGTCAGGAAAGAGTCAGCCTGGACAGTCTTGCGGCCTGCCGTGCCGCCGTCGGTTTCCGACGCGAAAGTTTGCAAATTCATGGGTGATCAACCGGTAAACAACCCGTATTGTATTCGACTGGCCCATCGCCCGCCGCCCCGGCCCGGCCTCACCCTCATCACGGCGTGACTACCCTGGAGTGCTCATGACCATTGCCAACTGGCCCGCCTGCGAGCGGCCCCGCGAGAAACTGATGGAAAGCGGCGCCGCCGCCCTGTCCGACGCCGAGCTGCTGGCCATCCTGCTGCGCGTGGGCGCGGCCGGCAAAAGTGCCGTGGACCTCGCACGCGAGCTGTTGCACCGCTTCGGCTCGCTGACAGCCCTGTTCGCGGCCGAGGGGCGCGCGCTGACCAGCGTCCGGGGCATGGGCGAGACCAAGTATGCTCAGCTGCAGGCCATTCCGGAGCTGGCACGGCGCGCGCTGGCCGAATCGCTGCGCCTGCCCACGGGCTTCGACTCCCCGGCGGCGGTGCGCAACTACCTGCGCCTGACGCTGGCGCCGCTGCCGCACGAGGTCTTCGTGTGCCTGTTCCTGGATCCGCGCAACCGCATGGTGGCCAGTGAAGAACTGTTCCGCGGCACTCTGACGCGCACCGCCGTCTACCCGCGCGAGGTGGCGCGCCAGGCGCTGGTGCATAATGCGGCCGGCATCATCGTGGCGCACAACCACCCGCGCGGCACCACCGCGCCCAGCCAGAGCGACATCCACCTGACCCGCGAGCTGGCGCGCACCCTCGACCTGATCGACGTGCGGCTGCTCGACCATTTCATCGTGGCCGGGCAGGAAATCCGCTCGCTGGCCGACTGCTGCGACCGCCTGCCCGGGCTGTGACGCCAACGCCACGGCACAGGCAGCGCAGCAACACCGGATAACGTCAAAGCACAGAAGGCATTGATTCGGCGAGGGAATCCGGTCTATAATGCCCGTTTTGCTGAAGTCTCAACCGCTGCAGTCCGGGCCCGCGCGCCTTTTGTTGATCTGTTGCGAACATTGTCCACGAATAGAAGATTTAGGAGTGCTTCATGGCACGCGTCTGTCAAGTGACCGGGAAAGCGCCGATGGTCGGCAACAACGTTTCCCACGCAAACAACAAGACCAAGCGCCGTTTTCTGCCCAACCTGCAGAATCGTCGTTTCTTCGTTGAATCCGAAAACCGCTGGGTGAGCCTGCGCGTCTCGAACGCCGGCCTGCGCCTGATCGACAAGAAAGGCATCGACTCCGTGCTCGCCGATCTGCGCGCACGCGGCGAAGTCTAATTAGGAGCACATCATGGCAAGCAAGGGCGGCCGCGACAAGATCAAGCTGGAATCGACCGCAGGTACGGGTCATTTCTACACGACCACCAAGAACAAGCGCACCATGCCGGAAAAGATGGAGATCATGAAGTTCGATCCCGTCGCCCGCAAGCACGTCGCTTACAAGGAAACCAAGATCAAGTAATTGATCCCGGTTCCCGCCAGAAAGCCCCGCCATGCCGCGGGGCTTTTTGTTTTGTCCACGCGGTGCCGCCGCGCCGGTGCGACAGGAGCGATAGGCGACCACCCCACCCGCGGCACTGATGCACGGCATGGCGCGCAGGTGTAGACTTTCCCGTTTCCCCCATCTGCCAAGCGCCCCCGGCGCATCTCCGCATCATGAATTTCGACGTCGCCATCGTCGGCAGCGGCCTGGCCGGCCTTACGGTCGCGCTGCAACTGGCCGACACCCACCGGGTGGCCATCCTCAGCAAGCGCGCCATGACCCAGGGCGCCAGCGACTGGGCGCAGGGCGGGATTGCCGCCGTGCTGGATTCCGGCGACAGCCATGACGAGCATACGCAGGACACGCTCGTTGCCGGTGCGGGGCTGTGCGACGAAGAGGCCACGCGCTTCATCGTGGAGCATGGGCGCGAGGCCATCCAGTGGCTGATCGACCGCGGCGTGCCGTTCACGCGCGACGAGCAGGCCGAACTGGGCTTCCACCTGACGCGCGAAGGCGGTCACAGCCGGCGCCGCATCATCCATGCCGCCGATGCCACCGGCCATGCCGTGGTCAGCACGCTGCTGCAGCAGGCCACGCAACACCCGAACATCACCATCCTGGAAGACCACTTCGCGATCGACCTGATCACCTCGCGCAAGCTGGGGCTGCCGGGCAACCGCTGCTACGGCCTGTACGTGCTGGACGACAGCACCGGCGCGGTGCATACCCTCACCGCCACGCACACCGTGCTGGCCGCGGGCGGTGCCGGCAAGGTCTACCTGTACACCACCAACCCGGATACGGCCACCGGCGACGGCATCGCCATGGCCTGGCGCGCGGGCTGCCGGGTGTCGAACATGGAGTTCATCCAGTTCCACCCGACCTGCCTGTACCACCCCTACGCCAAGTCCTTCCTGATCTCCGAAGCGGTGCGCGGCGAAGGCGGCCTGCTCAAGCTGCCCGACGGCACCCGCTTCATGCCCGAACACGATGCGCGCGCCGAACTGGCACCGCGCGACGTGGTGGCGCGCGCGATCGACTTCGAGATGAAGAAGCGCGGCCTGGACTGCGTCTACCTGGACATCAGCCACCAGCCCGAGTCCTTCCTGAAGGAACACTTCCCGACCATCCACGCGCGCTGCCTGGAGCTCGGCATCGACATCACGCGCGAGCCGATTCCCGTGGTGCCGGCCGCCCACTACACCTGCGGCGGCGTGGTCACCGACACCTCCGGGCGCACCGATATCGGCAGCCTGTACGCCGTGGGCGAAACCGCCTGCACCGGCCTGCACGGCGCTAACCGGCTGGCCTCCAACTCGCTGCTCGAATGCATGGTGATCGGCCGCGCCGCGGCCGAGGACATTTCTTCCCAGGACAAGGCCGGCCTGCCGGACATCACGCTGCCGGCCTGGGATGAAAGCCGCGTCTCCGATGCCGACGAGGAAGTGGTGGTGTCGCACAACTGGGACGAGTTGCGCCGCATGATGTGGAACTACGTCGGCATCGTGCGCACCAGCAAGCGTCTGGAACGCGCCCAGCACCGCATCGGCCTGCTGCGCGAAGAGATCGCCGAGTACTACGCCCACTTCCGCGTCACCAGCGACCTGCTGGAGCTGCGCAACCTGGTCGAGGTGGCCTCGCTGATCGTGGACAGCGCCTACTCGCGCCATGAAAGCCGGGGACTGCATTTCAGCCGGGACTATCCGGATGCACTGCCCAAGGCGCTGCCGACGGTGATGCAGCCGCCAGCCGCAAGGAAGCGCTGAGCGCTGGCCAGGCAAAGAAAAACGGGGTGGCGCCGCAAGGCCCCACCCCGTTTTTCTGGTCCCGCGCAAAGCGTCAGCCGATGATCCGCAGCGAATAGTCCGTCGCCCGCACGTCCTTGGTCAGCGCACCGACCGAGATCCGGTCCACGCCGGTTTCGGCAAAGGTGCGAATGGTGTCGGCATTGACGCCGCCCGACACCTCCAGCAGCGCCCTGCCCCGGTTGAGCCTGACCGCATCCTGCATCATCGGCACGGTGAAGTTGTCGATCAGCACCGACTTCGCACCGGCCGCAAGCGCTTCTTCCAGTTCGGCCAGCGTTTCCACCTCGATCTGCACCGACGCCTTGGTATCCAGCGCCAGCGCCGCCTGCATGGCCGCTCTGATGCTGCCAGCCGCGGCGATATGGTTTTCCTTGATCAGGATGCCATCGTACAGCGCCAGCCGCTGGTTCTCGCCGCCGCCGATGCGGACCGCGTACTTCTGCGCCAGGCGCAGGCCCGGCAGCGTCTTGCGCGTATCCAGCACGCGCGCGCGGGTGCCGGCGATCAGGTCGGCATAGCGGCGCGTGGCGGTGGCCACGCCCGACAGCAGCTGCAGGAAATTCAGCGACGGGCGCTCCGCCGTCAGCAGCGAGCGCGCCGGGCCGGTGATCTCGCAGACCACCGAATCGGGCGCCATGCGGGCACCTTCCTGCTGCAGCCAGTGCACCTCGAGCGCCGGGTCGACCGCGCGCATGCAGGCATCGAACCACGGCTGGCCGCACAGCACTGCGGACTCGCGCACGATCACGCGCGCGCGCGCCGCCTTGGCCGCAGGCACCAGCAGGCCGGTCAGGTCGCCGCTACCGACATCCTCGGCGATGGCGGCCTGCACATTGGCTTGCAGCGCGGCCTGCAGCGCCGGGCCGTAGCTGTCGAACATCGGGTTCACGCTCATGCCGGGCCGATCCCCTGGAACAGCGCCTGTTCCTTGGCCAGGTCGGCCGACGGACGCACATTGCGCTTCTGCGCGGCAGCGAAGTCCAGCATGCGGTTGATGCAGGTCACCGCCTTGCGCCCGGTCACCGGGTCGACATGGATCTCGTTGCCGCCGGTTTCCAGCACCTCGGCCAGGTTGGTGAGCGCGTTCATGGCCATCCACGGGCAGTGCGCGCAGCTCTTGCAGGTGGCGCTGTTGCCGGCCGTGGGCGCCTCAATGAAGTGCTTGCCGGGCGCCGCCACGCGCATCTTGTGCAGAATGCCGTTGTCGGTGGCGACGATGAACTCGGTCGCGTCCAGCTTCTGCGCCGCCTCGATCAGCTGCGAGGTGGAGCCGACCACGTCGGCCTGCGCCACCACGTTTTCCGGCGATTCTGGGTGCACCAGGATCTTGGCGTTGGGGAATTCGCGGCGCAGCAGGTCCAGCTCGATGCCTTTGAACTCGTCGTGCACCAGGCACGAGCCCTGCCACAGCAGCATGTCGGCACCGGTCTGCTTCTGGATATAGCTGCCCAGGTGCTTGTCCGGCGCCCACAGGATCTTCTTGCCCTGCGCATGCAGGTGCTCGACGATCTTCAGGCCGATGCTGGAGGTCACCATCCAGTCCGCGCGCGCCTTCACGGCGGCGCTGGTGTTGGCGTAGACCACCACGGTGCGGTCCGGGTGCGCATCGCAGAAGGCGGCGAACTCGTCGGCCGGGCAACCCAGGTCGAGCGAGCAGGTCGCGTCCAGGTCCGGCATCAGCACGGTCTTCTCGGGGCTCAGGATCTTGGCGGTCTCGCCCATGAAGCGCACGCCCGCCACCACCAGGGTCTGGGCCTCGTGGTCGCGGCCGAAGCGGGCCATTTCCAGGGAGTCGGAGACGCAGCCGCCGGTTTCCTCGGCCAGGTCCTGCAGGTCGGCGTCGACGTAATAGTGCGCCACCAGCACCGCATTGCGCTCCTTGAGCAGGCGGCGAATACGCGTCTTCAGGGACTGGCGCTCGTCGGGCGTCAGCACCGGTGGCACCTTGGCCCAGGCATGTGCCACGCAGCTACCGCCAGTGGCGTTTTCGGCATCCGCCAGGTTCGGCTTTTCGAACTCGACGGTCTTGATCGATTGTGGGGTCATCTCCGGTACTCCTCTAGACCTTCGCCAGCAAGGGTGCGGCCCGGCCAGAATATTGGGGAGTTTATCTAAAACAAAAGCCCCGCCATGGGCGGGGCTTTGTCAAACCATACGGCACGGCCGGATTGTATCAGGCGTAGCGGCGCAGGCGCAGCGAGAAATCTTGCAGCGCCTGGATGCCACTGGCCTCGGCACGATGGCACCAGGCCTGCAGCTGCTGCAGCAGCTGCTCGCGCGTCAGGTTGGAACGGCCCCAGATGGCGGCCAGTTCACGGCGCATTTCGACGAAAGTCTGCAGCGCCTTGTTCTGTTCGACGATGCTGGCCAGCTGTTCGCGCTGCGGCGCGGCCAGCTTGGTTTCCTCGCGGTGGAACCACTTGCTGGCGGGCTTGAAGCTGCGGTACTCGGCCACGCCGCCTTCCTTGAGCTTGTCCAGTTCCTGGCGGAACGCGCCCTTGACGGCCTTGGCGTAGCGCGCCATCACGTCATAGCGGTTGGCGATGATCGCTTCCAGCGTGTTGTGGTCAACCGGGCGGGCTTCCACCAGGCGTGCCTTGGGCGGGGTCTTCTTGACCTTGGCCAGGCCGACCGCCTGCATCGCGCGGATATAGCCCCAGCCCACATCGAACTCATACCACTTGATCGAGAACTTGGCCGAGGTCGGGTAGGTGTGGTGGTTGTTGTGCAGCTCTTCGCCGCCAATGATCAGGCCCCACGGCGACACGTTGGTCGAGGCGTCCTCGCAATCGTAGTTGCGATAGCCCCACCAGTGGCCCAGGCCATTGATGATGCCGGCGGCATGGATCGGGATCCACAGCATCTGCACGGCCCACACGGTCATGCCGATCACGCCGAACAGCGCCAGGTCGATGATCAGCATCAGGCCGACACCCTGCCAGCCGAAGCGCGAGTACACATTGCGCTCGACCCAGTCATTGGGGCAGCCATGGCCAAACTTGGCGATGGTTTCCTTGTTCTTGGATTCGGCCCGATACAGCTCCGCGCCCTCCAGCAGCACCTTGCGGATGCCGCGGGTCTGCGGGCTGTGCGGATCTTCTTCGGTTTCGCACTTGGCGTGGTGCTTGCGGTGGATGGCGGTCCACTCGCGCGTGACCATGCCCGTGGTCAGCCAGAGCCAGAAGCGGAAGAAATGCTGGGCGATCGGGTGCAGATCCAGCGACCGGTGCGCCATGCAGCGGTGCAGGAAGATGGTGACGCCGGCGATCGTGATATGCGTCATCACGAGCGTGTAGATGACGATCTCCCACCAGGTCCAGTTGGCAAGGCCGTTGGCGGCCCAGTCAAGAATAGTGTCGAACAAACTGTTCTCCGTCGGTTAAACAGGGACTTTCCCGTGCAGGCCTGGGGCCGGTGCACGCAACGCGCAGAAAAAAGGCTGCGAATCCAAGTGATTGCGATAGCTTTCTGGCGCCTGCCACGGGACCCGAAGTCATTCCGGGCTCCCAGGCACACGAGTCTCGCGCCGGCGCTGGGATGACCCTCCGCTGGCGGGACAAGGTACGAGCCGCTGCAATCTGGCGGCTGTCTGATATGGGAGCGTGCGCCTGCAACCTGAGGCTGCAACCCGCGACAACCCGGCATTCTACCGGATCGCGGGACGCGAAAGCATACGCTATTTCCCGGATTTTGACGGGGCGCAACGGTTTTCGTTCCGTGGGTGGCGCATGCTGCGCCCGTCTGGCGGCCTATGCGGCACTCGCCACATTCGCTGTATCCGCTACGGTCTTAGATGGGGGCAGATCGGTGCCGGACAAGGGTGCTTCGCCCAGCACGCGGAGTTCGCGCTGCGGATAGGGGATGGAAATCCCATGCTCGCGCAGCGTGCGCCAGATCGCGCGGTTCATCGCGGACTGCACGCCCAGCTTGCCGTTCTGCGGATCGGCGATGTTGACCGCCACTTCGTATTCGATGCCGCTGTCGGCAAACAGCACCAGGAAGGCAGCCGGCTCCGGCTCGGGCAGCACGCGCGGCAGGTCGCGCACGCACGCGGTCAGCAGCGCGATCACCGTTTCCGGATCGGCGTTGTAGTCTGCCTGCACCCGGGTAGCCACGCGCACATTGGTGTTGGAGAACGAATGGTTCTGCACCGGCTGCGCCACCAGCTGCTCGTTCGGCACGAGGGTTTCGCCATCGCCGTTGCGCACCACCGTGTAGCGGGTGCGGATCTGCGACACGATGCCGGTGTACTTGTCCACCGTGATCTGGTCGCCCAGCTTGACCGAGTGGTCCAGCAGGATGATGAAGCCGGAGATGTAGTTGCTGGCGATCTTCTGCAAACCCAGCCCCAGGCCCACGCCCAGCGCGCCGCCGAACACCGACAGCACGGTCAGGTCGATCCCCACCAGCGACAGGCTCAGCAGCAGCGACACCAGCAGCAGCAAGGCCTTGGAGATGCGCGTCAGCACCACCTTCAGGTTGCCGTCGAGGTTGGCCGAGCGCATCAGCCGCTCTTCCAGCCAGGAACCGAACCACAGCGCCACCAGCACCGTCAGCAGGATCCAGACCACCGCCATCAGGGTGTCGGCCAGGTTGATCTTCTGCTTGCCGCCGATCGAGAAGCGCACGCCCTCCATCCACGCCACCACGTCCGCCAGCACGCCCACCACGTACAGCGCCATGCCGACCCACACCAGCGTGGTCAGCACCTTTTCCACCAGCAGCAGCATGCCGTGCAGCTGGCCGCTGCCCGACATCACCCGGCGCAGCACATAGAAGGTGAAATTCAGGAAGGTGATGCCGAACAGCGGCACCAGCGCCAGGCGCAGCACGCTGATCGGGATCAGCGGCTCCAGCGCAAAGCGGGCGATCAGCACCAGCACCCAGCCGGCCAGCGGGAACATGGCACGCTCGAGGCTGGCGGCGGCAAAGCGCACGGAAAAGCTCGATCCTTCATAGCGCGCTTCCAGGCGCCGCACCACGAAGCGCGCCAGCGGCCACGCCACCAGCAGGCAGCCGGCCAGCACCAGCAGCTGCCAGAAGAAGCCTGGCCCGCCTGCGTCGCGGATCAGGTCGTCCAGCATCTTGCCGAACATCGAATGGGAGGCCTTCAGGTCCTTCAGGCCACCCAGGTCGGACAGGGTCTCACCGTTCATGGAGGAAACTCAGGGTTGGCGCGGCCGCCCGCGCGATCGGCGGGCGGCCCGGCAGGCACCGGCGCTCAGCTGGTGCGTTCCAGCACCGCGGCAAAGAAGCCGTCGGTCTGGTGCAGGTGCGGATACAGGGCAAACATGCCGTTGTCCGGCAGCCCGGTCACTTCGATCTTCTGCTCGGCCAGCACTTCGGCGGCCGGCACCAGGCGGAAGTTGGGGTGCGCAGCCAGGAAGTCGCGCACGATCTGCTCGTTTTCGGCTTCCAGCACGCTGCAGGTCGCGTAGACCATGCGGCCGCCGCCCTTCACCAGCCGCGCGGCCGAGTCCAGGATCGCGCTCTGCTTGGCAGTCAGTTCCAGCACCGACTCCGGCGATTGCCGCCACTTCAGGTCGGGGTTGCGGCGCAGCGTGCCCAGCCCGCTGCAGGGCGCGTCGACCAGCACGCGGTCGGCCTTGCCGGCCAGGCGCTTGATCTTGGCGTCGCGCTCGGAGTCGATCAGCACCGGATGGACGTTGGACAGCCCGCTGCGCGCCAGCCGCGGCTTCAGGTTGGCCAGGCGCTTTTCCGATACGTCGAAGGCATAGAGCCGGCCGGTCGAGCGCATCGCTGCGCCCAGCGCCAGGGTCTTGCCGCCCGCGCCGGCGCAGAAGTCGACCACCATCTCGCCGCGCTTGGGTGCGACCAGGTTGCACAGCAGCTGGCTGCCCTCGTCCTGCACCTCGACCAGGCCGTTGACGAAGATCGGCAGCTGGTTCAGCGCCGGCTTGCCGGCCATGCGGATGCCGGCCGGCGCCATCGGCGTGGGCTCGGCGCCCAGGCCGGCGGCCTGCAACTCGGCCAGTGCGGCCTCGCGGCTGGTCTTGGCCAGGTTGACGCGCAGGTCCAGCGGCGCCGGGCGCAGCAGCGCGTCGCCCAGGGCCGCGGCAAAGGCCTCGCCGTGGCCGCGCACCAGTTCGTCGTACAGCCACTCGGGCAGGTTGGCGCGCACGCGCGGCGCCAGGCTGGAGCGCTCGATCGTGGTCAGGCGGTCCAGCCACTCGGCTTCTTCGGGATGCAGGAACGGCGTCAGCGTGTCGCGGCCCAGGGTCGCGGCCAGGCCCAGCAGCGCCAGCCGGCGCGAGGTCGCGCCCGTGCCGCTTTCGGCAAACTGCGCAAACTCGACGCGCCGGCGCAGCACCGCGTAGATCGCCTCGGCGATGATGCCGCGCTCGCGGTGGCCAAGCTTACTGTTCTCGCGGAAGTAGTAGCTCACCACGGCATCGGCCGGGCGCGCAAACAGCATGACCTTGCCGAGCAGGCGGTCGATATGCTGGATATGGGTGGCATGCAGGCCGCCGTGCGAGCGGACCGCGGCGCCGTCGGCATTGGGCGACTTGCGGATGGGGCTGCCCTTGCCCTTGCTGCGCGCGGGGGCACGTCCTTCGCTGCGCGGGGATCGGGTTCCTGCCTGGGTACGACTCATGCCTTGACTCCTCCCGCCGGGGTATTGGCGGAGATGGCCATCAGCAATTGCGATTCGGCCGGGTTGATAACGTTGACTACGCCGTCCTGCAGCTGCAGGCGGTCCTCGACGAACCATTGCACGGCGCGGGGATAGATCACATGCTCGCAATCGAGCAGGCGCGCGGCCAGGCTCTCGGGCGTGTCCGCGGGCTGCACATCAAGTGCAGCCTGGATCACGATCGGGCCATGGTCGAGTTCAGGGGTGACAAAGTGCACGGTGGCGCCATGCAGCTTGACGCCGGCGTCCAGCGCCTGCTTGTGGGTGTTCAGGCCCGGGAAGCATGGCAGCAGCGACGGATGGATATTCAGCAGCCGGCCCGCATAGCGGTCGACGAAGCCGGGCGTGAGTATACGCATGAAACCGGCAAGTACCACCAGGTCGGGCGCGTAGGCGTCGATGGTCTCGGCCAAAGCCGCATCAAAAGCGGCACGGTCAGGGTGCTGGCGATGGTCGACCACGCCGGTTTCGATGCCCTGCTGCTGCGCGAATTGCAGCCCGGCGGCATCCGGCCGGTTCGACAGTACTGCCGCCACCCGGGCAGGCCAGCCGCCCCCCGCGCAGGCCCGGACGATGGCTTCCATGTTGGAGCCTCGCCCGGAAATCAAGATGACAATTTTTTTCATCGCGCAATTCTACCAAGGCAAGGCGCTAAACTCCGGTAAAGCCAACGCATTACGTGCTTAATTCACGAGATTCGGACAGGGCGCGATGTCTCTAACATGTGACGGCATGACCGTATACCCCCGTTTGATGGATTGTGACGCTTCGCCCCCTCTGCTAGAGTGGGCGCTACGTCCACGCGCCAACCCTGTGCATGACACAGTGCTTGTCAAGAGCTGGTGACAACAAGGACGAAACGGGAATTTGAACGGGAATTCGCATGTCGAACGCTGCACCGACGTTGTTGGTGGTCGATGATCATCCTATGGCTTTGTCAGGCACTACGGCTTTTCTCGCCGAAGTCATGCCGGATGTGGCAGTCCATGCCGCCGGCAGTGCCCGCGAAGCCCTGACAAGCCTGCAGCAGGGGCTGCGCCCCGATATCGTGCTGCTCGATATCTGGCTGAACGATGGCACGGGCTTCGACGCCATGCAGTCGTTCAAGACGGTCATTCCTGGCGCACGCTTCATCTTCATGTCCGCCGAAGCCACCCCCGAGATCGTCGGCCGCGCCCGCGCGCTGTCGGCCTGCGGCTTCGTCGGCAAGCACCTTGATGCCAATGCCTTCACCGCCGCGGTGCGCAAGGTGCTGGCAGGCGACACCTCCTTCCCCACCGATGAGGCCCTGAACGGCCGCGCGCAGTCGTTTGGGCCCGCCCACGGCATTCCGGTCACGCCGGCCGAGCTCGGCCTGACACCGCGCCAGGGCTCGGTGCTGGCGCTGGTGCTGGAAGGCCTGCCGAACAAGGTGATCGCGCGCCGCCTGGGGCTGACCGAGAACACCGTCAAGGAACACGTGTCGGCCATCCTGCAGCGCCTGGGCGTGCGCACGCGCATGCAGGTGATGTCGCGCATGGAGCGGTTCCGCCTGCGCCAGTAACGCAGGCCGGCACCCTTCGCCGTCCTTCGCCCCCCGCCCTACGCCGGCCGCAGCCAGCGGCGCAGCAGCAGGCGCAGCGAAGCCGGGTCCACCGGCTTGGGCAGCACGAAATACCCCGCCTCTTCCGCCGCCGCCAGCGCGGCGGATTTCAAGTCGCCGGTCAGCAGCGCGCTGCGCGCCTGCGGCTGCGTGTTCTGCCAGCGCTCGAGCAAATCCAGTCCGTTCTCGCTGCCGGGCAGGCGCAGGTCGCAAAAGATGATGTCCGGGCGCAGGCCCTTGGCAAACAGCTTGTCGGCCTCGGCGCCGTGCGCGGCGCAGGCCACGCGGATGCCCCAGGCCTCCATCAGCGCGATCCAGGCCTTGCGGATCTGGCTGTCGTCGTCGACCACCAGCACCGTGCCCTGCAGGCGGTCGGGCTTGGCCTCTTCCGCCTGCGCCATCGCGCGCATCTCGCGCACGCTGGCGACGGTCTCGGCCGGCACCGTCGCCAGCGCGAACCAGAACACCGAACCCTTGCCCGGCACCGAGCGCACGCCGTAAGTGCCGCGCATCAGGCGCACGCATTCCTTGAAGATTGCCAGCCCCAGGCCCAGGCCCTGCGACGGGTCGCGCTGCGGGTTATGGACCTGGTAGTACGGCGAAAAGATGTCGGGCAGGTGCTCGGGTGTCACGCCGGCGCCGGTATCCCAGACTTCCAGCCGCACATTCTTGCGGCGCTGGCGCGCGGTCACCAGCACGCCGCCGCGCTCGGTGTAGCGCAGCGCGTTCTGCACCAGGTTGAACAGGGCCCGGCGCAACAGCACCGGCTCGGCCATGGCGTACAGCTCGTCGGGCACGCGCGGGGTCAGGGTCAGGCCGCTTTCGCGCGCATCGGCGGCAAACTGGCTCATCACGTCGCGGATCAGCGCGCCCAGCTCGCATGGCTCCAGCGTCGGCAGCACCTTGCGCCCTTCCAGCTTGGACAGGTCCAGCAGCGAACGGAACAAGAGGTCGATGGTCTGGGTGCCCGCCGCCACCTGCTCCACCAGCGGATGCAGCGCCGACGACTGGTTGCGCGCGCGCAACGCCTCCACCAGCATCACCAGGGCATGCACCGGCTGGCGCAGGTCGTGGCTGGCGGCCGCCAGGAAGCGCGACTTCTCCTCGCTGGCATGCAGCGCGCGCTCTTTTTCATCCTGGAACTGCTTGGCCAGGCGGCGGCTGTCGCCCTCGAGCTGGATGGCGCGCACCAGCGTGACCTGCAGGTTGAAGGCATGGCGCGACAGCATCCCCCCATAGATCACCAGCAGCCCCTGCACATAGGCGCCATGGCCGGGGAAGGCGAATTCCGCCATCAGGATGTTGGGCACCAGGATCGGCACGCCGGCATAGACCAGGTTCGACGGCACCGGCGCCTGCGACACCGCGCCGCCTGCCAGCACCCCAAGGGTCAGCAGGTACAGCACGCTGGAGAACACCGCCGAGCCTGTATACAAATGCAGCAGCGCCGAGCTGCCCCAGGTCACGCCGGTCAGGAAGGCAACCGCGCGCATATTGTTCCACCACTTGCGCGTGTGCGCGGAACGGCTCATCGAGGCATGGTCGCGCTGATAGCCGACGTAGAACCACAGGCCGCCGGCCGTCAGCAGCAGCATCACCGCGCACCAGCCGAGCAAGGCCGAGCGGCTCACGTCGTTCCAGAACCCTAGTGTGGTCAGCGCGGGCAGCAGCACCGAGGCCACGATCGCCGTAGGCGAGTTCTTGTGCACGATGGCCATCAGCTTGGCGCGCGTTTCGACGTCGAGCTGGGCGGTCGCCTGAGGCAGGACTCGGGGCAGGAGCCGGGAAAAGAACCGGTTGGGCAGCGCTTTCAAGTGTGGCTGGCTTGGAATGGGCGGATATCGGGGGCAGCAGGTGCCAGGGCCGAAGTGTGGTCGAAGTGGCCCATATCATGCCGCCTTTCGCGGCATCGCGCCATGCCGCGAGGGCCGGTTGCGGCACAAAAACAGCAGCGCGGCACCGGCCGCGGGCGGCGGGAGCGGCAAGCGGACCCATTCGCCTTATAATGCTCGCTTTACCTGAAACGTTTCCCGCCGTCCCCGTGAAAGTCTTCCGCGGCCTGCCCAACGCCGAAAGCCGGGCGCCCTGCGCGCTCACCATCGGCAATTTCGACGGTGTGCATCGCGGCCACCAGTCGCTGCTCGCGCGCGCGCGCGCAGCCGCCGACGCACGCGGCCTGCCGCTGTGCGTGATGACCTTCGAGCCGCATCCGCGCGAGTTCTTCACCCCGGACAAGGCCCCCACCCGCATCGCACTGCTGCGCGACAAGCTGGAAAGCCTGCGCCGCAACGGCGTGGACCGGGTGGTGGTGGAGCACTTCAACGCCCACTTTGCCGCCCAGTCGCCGCAGGACTTCGTCGAGAACGTGCTGTGGCATGGCCTGCACGCGCGCTGGGTGCTGGTCGGCGACGACTTCCGCTTCGGCGCCAAGCGCGCCGGCGACTTTGCCTACCTGCAGGAAGCCGGGCGCCGCTACGGCTTTGATGTCGAGCAGATGGGCTCGGTGTCCGAAGGCGGCATCCGCATCTCCAGCTCGGCCGTGCGCCAGGCGCTGGCCGACGGCGACCTGGAGCATGCCCGGCGCCTGCTCGGCCACGGCTATGCCATCAGCGGCCACGTGATCCACGGCCGCAAGCTGGGCCGCGACCTGGGCTTCCCGACGCTGAACCTGCGCATGTCGCACAAGCGGCCGGCAGTCAGCGGCATCTTCGTGGTGCAGGTGCACGGCATCGCCGACCAGCCCCTGCCGGGCGTGGCCAGCATCGGCGTGCGCCCCACCATCGAGGACGCCGGCCGGGTGCTGCTGGAAGTCCACCTGTTCGATTTCAAAGAGAACCTGTACGGCAAGCTGGTGCGGGTTGAATTCATGAAGAAGCTGCGCGACGAAGCGCGCTTTGACAACCTGGACGAGCTCACCGCCGCCATCGCCAAGGACAGCGCCGATGCGCGCGCCTTCTTCGGCCTGACCGCCCCGGGCGCGGCCGAAGGCAGCGGCGGGCGCGACTTCGCCACCTCCGCCACCGACCGAATTAGGTAGCGGCCGGCGCCTGCCCGCATGCCAGTGGCGCGGGCCCGGCACGCACGCCGCCTGCCCCAGTCTTTCCCGCGCCCGCCGGCCTGCCGCCGCCCGCGCGCCAACCCGAATCGCCCTGAGAATCGAAATGTCTGACGACAAACGCGCCAAGCCCGAGAAAAGCAAATATCCGGTCAACCTGCTCGACACGCCCTTCCCGATGCGTGGCGACCTGCCCAAGCGCGAGCCGCAGTGGGTCAAGCAGTGGCAGGACAAGCAGCTCTACAAGAAGATCCGCGCGGCGCGCAAGGGCGCGAAGAAGTTCGTGCTGCATGACGGCCCGCCGTATGCCAACGGCGACATCCATATCGGCCACGCCGTCAACAAGGTGCTCAAGGACATGATCATCAAGGCGCGCGGCCTGACCGGGCTGGACGCCGTCTACGTGCCGGGCTGGGACTGCCACGGCATGCCGATCGAGATCCAGATCGAGAAGAAGTTCGGCAAGGGCCTGCCGGTGCAGGAGGTCCAGGCCAAGGCGCGCGCCTACGCCACCGAGCAGATCAAGCGCCAGATGGTGGATTTCGAACGCCTGGGCGTGCTGGGCGACTGGGACCACCCCTACCTGACCATGAACTACAGCAACGAGGCGGATGAACTGCGCGCACTCGGCAAGATCATGGAGAAGGGCTATGTGTTCCGCGGCCTGAAGCCGGTGAACTGGTGCTTCGACTGCGGCTCGGCGCTGGCCGAGGCCGAGGTCGAATACAAGGACAAGGTCGACCTGTCGATCGACGTGGGCTTCCCGTTCGCGCAAGCCGACAAGCTGGCGCACGCCTTCAAGGTGCCCTTCGAGCAGCTCGACGGCAAGCCCGGCTGGATCGTGATCTGGACCACCACGCCGTGGACCATCCCGAGCAATCAGGCGCTGAACGTGCACCCGGAAGTGGAATACGCGCTGGTCGAGACCCCGCGCGGCTACCTGATCCTGGCCACCGAGCGCGTCGAGGAGCAGCTCAAGGTCTACGGCCTGGAAGGCAAGGTCGTGGCCACCACCACCGGCGCGGCACTGTCGGAAATCCGCTTCCACCACCCGCTGGCGAAGATGGATGCGGGCTATGACCGCCTGTCGCCGGTCTACCTGGGCGACTACGTCACCACCGATACCGGCTCGGGCATCGTGCACTCTGCGCCGGCCTACGGCGTGGAAGACTTCCAGTCGTGCAAGGCGCACGGCATGGCCGATTCGGACATCATCAGCCCGGTGATGGGCAACGGCGTCTATGCCGGCACGCTGCCGCTCTTTGGCGGGCTGTCGATCTGGGACGCCAACCCGAAGATCGTCGAGGTGCTGCAGGCCTCGGGCAACCTGTTCAATTCGCACAAGTACACCCACAGCTACATGCACTGCTGGCGCCACAAGACGCCGATCATCTACCGCGCCACCTCGCAGTGGTTCGCGGGCATGGACGTGGACCCTGCCGACGAGAACGGCAAGACCGGCCCCACCCTGCGCGAGACCGCGCTGGCCGGCATCGACGCCACCGAGTTCTTCCCGGCCTGGGGCAAGCAGCGCCTGCACAACATGATTGCCAACCGGCCGGACTGGACGCTCTCGCGCCAGCGCCAGTGGGGCGTGCCGATGGCCTTCTTCCTGCACAAGGAAACCGGCGCGCTGCACCCGCGCACGCCGCAGCTGCTGGAAGAAGTGGCCAGGCGCGTCGAACAGCACGGCATCGAGGCCTGGCAGTCGCTGGACCCGGCCGAGCTGCTGGGCGACGAGGCCAGCCAGTATGAAAAGAACCGCGACACGCTGGACGTGTGGTTCGACTCCGGCACCACCCATTGGTCCGTGATCCGCGGCTCGCACCGCGACGACCTGTACGATCCGTCTGCCGATACGCCCGATGGCCGCCTCGCCGACCTGTACCTGGAAGGCTCGGACCAGCACCGCGGCTGGTTCCACTCGTCGCTGCTGACCGCGTCGATGCTGTACGGCAAGCCGCCCTACAAGGCGCTGCTGACGCACGGCTTCACCGTCGACGGCGAGGGCCGCAAGATGTCCAAGTCGGTCGGCAACACCGTGGCACCGCAGGACATCACCAACAAGATGGGCGCCGAGATCATCCGCCTGTGGGTGGCCTCGACCGATTACTCCGGCGAGCTGTCGATCTCGGACGAGATCCTCAAGCGCGTGGTGGAAGGCTACCGCCGCATCCGCAATACGCTGCGCTTCCTGCTGTCCAACCTGTCCGACTACGACCACGCCAGGCATGCGCTGCCGCCGTCGGAATGGCTGGAGATCGACCGCTACGCCGTGGCGCTGACCGCGCAACTGCAGCAGGAAGTGCTGTCGCACTACGAGTCGTATGAATTCCACCCGGTGGTGTCCAAGCTGCAGACCTTCTGCTCCGAGGACCTGGGCGGCTTCTACCTCGATGTGCTGAAGGACCGCCTGTACACCACCGCGCCGGACTCCAAGGCCCGCCGTGCGGCGCAGAATGCGCTGTACCACATCACCCAGGCGATGCTGCACTGGATGGCGCCGTTCCTGTCGTTCACCGCCGAGGAAGCGTGGCAGATCTTCGCCCACGGCACCGAGCACACCGACACCATCTTCACCAGCACCTACTACGCGGTGCCGGAAGTCGACGATGGCGCCGACGACCTGCTGCAGAAGTGGCACACGCTGCGCGAAGTGCGCGCCGAGGTCACCAAGCAGCTGGAAGCGGTGCGCGTGGAAGGCGAGATCGGCTCGTCGCTGCAGGCCGAGCTGACGATCCAGGCCGGCGGCCCGGTGCTGGACGCGCTGCAGAGCCTGGGCGACGACCTGCGCTTCGTGCTGCTGACCTCGTCGGCCAAGGTAACGCACGCGCCCGAGGCCGGCGACCTGCTGGTCACGGTGACCCCGTCGGCCCATGCCAAGTGCGAGCGCTGCTGGCACTACCGCGCCGATGTCGGCCACAACCCGGACCATCCGACCCTCTGCGGGCGCTGCGACAGCAACCTGTTCGGCGCCGGTGAACACAGGAGCCATGCCTGATGGCATCGACCACGTCCCGTTCCGCCCGCCCGGCCCGCCGCAACAACAAGGCCGCCGGCAGCACCACGCCGCTGCTATGGATGGCCTTCGCGCTGCTGGTGGTGGTGCTCGACCAGTTCTTCAAGATCGTCATCGTGCGCACCTTCACCTATGGTGAATCGCGCCCGGTGACCGGCTTCTTCAACCTGGTGCTGGTCTACAACAAGGGCGCGGCGTTCAGCTTCCTGGCCGATGCCGGCGGCTGGCAGCGCTGGTTCTTCACCGGCCTTGGCCTCGTGGTGGGCGCGTTCATCGTCTGGCTGCTGTACCGCCATACCGGCCAGCGCATGTTCTGCTTCGCGGTGTCGCTGATCCTGGGCGGCGCAGTGGGCAACGTGATCGACCGCGTGGTCTACGGGCACGTGGTCGATTTCCTGGATTTCTATGTGCGCAACTACCACTGGCCGGCCTTCAATGTGGCCGACTGCGCGATCACGGTCGGCGCGGTGCTGCTGATCGTGGACGAGCTGCGGCGGGTGCGGCGGCACTGAGCACTGCCAGACCACAGCAGGTGATGCCAGGGCCGCGAATGCGGCCCTGATGCCATCCGGTGCCGGTGCCGGCAGCGGCCAGGAGGCTCAGCCGGTATCATGCCGATTCCCACCTTTTGACGAGACTTACCATGGATTTGCGCGGCAAGCACATCGTTCTCGGCCTGACCGGCGGCATCGCCTGCTACAAGTCGGCCGAACTGGTCCGCCTGCTGACCAAGGCCGGCGCCACCGTGCAGGTGGCCATGACCGAGGCGGCGACGCATTTCATCACGCCGGTGACGATGCAGGCGCTGTCCGGCCGGCCGGTCTTCCTGTCGCAGTGGGATGCCCGCATCGACAACAACATGGCGCATATCGACCTGTCGCGCGAGGCCGATGCCATCGTCATCGCCCCGGCCTCGACCGACTTCATGGCGCGCCTGGCCAACGGCCTGTGCGACGACCTGCTCAGCACCCTGTGCATCGCGCGCGACTGCCCGCTGCTGGTGGCACCGGCGATGAACCGCCAGATGTGGGCTGCCCCCGCCACCCAGCGCAACGCCGCGCAGCTGCGCGCCGACGGCGTGATGATCCTGGGCCCTGGCAGCGGCGACCAGGCCTGCGGCGAGGTCGGCGACGGCCGCATGCTGGAGCCCGAAGAGCTGCTCGACGACATCATCGCCTTCTTCCAGCCCAAGCCGCTGCAAGGCAAGCGCGTGCTGATCACCGCCGGCCCGACCTTCGAGGCGATCGATCCGGTGCGCGGCATCACTAACCTGTCGTCCGGCAAGATGGGCTTCTCGATCGCGCGCGCGGCGCGCGAGGCCGGCGCCGAGGTGCTGCTGGTGGCCGGCCCCACCGGCCTGCCCACCCCGCGCGGCGTGGTCCGCACCGACGTGCGCAGCGCGCAGCAGATGCATGACGCGGTGATCGCGCAGCTGCACGGCGTGGATGTCTTTGTCGCCGTGGCCGCGGTGGCAGACTGGCGCCCGACTGAAGTCGCGCAGCAGAAGCTGAAGAAGGCCAACGATACCGACACCCCCACGCTGCAGTTCGTGCAGAACCCCGACATCCTGGCCTCGGTTGCGGCGCGGGCTGACGCGCCCTACTGCGTCGGCTTTGCCGCCGAGAGCGAGAACCTGGAGCACTACGGCGAGCAGAAGCGCCAGCGCAAGGGCGTGCCGCTGCTGGTCGGCAATATCGGCCACCATACCTTCGGCCTGGACGACAACGAGATCGTGCTGTTCGACGCCGCTGGCATGACGCGGCTGCCGCGTGCCGACAAGCTGTCGCTGGCGCGCCAGCTGGTGGCGGCGATCGGCCAGCGCCTGCCTGGGCGCGCACGGCCCTGATGGCGGGCGCGCGTCCGGTATCATGCGCGGCTGCCACCTATTCCGTTGAACCGATTTCCCCCAGGATCCCCATGACCCAGCCACTGAACCCGACCGTTGAAATCAAGGTGCTCGATGCGCGCCTGAATGAATGGGGCCTGCCCGCCTACCAGAGCGAAATGGCCGCCGCCATCGACCTGCATGCCTGCGTCGACGCCCCGGTATCGATCGCGCCGGGCACGCCCGCGCAACTGGTGCCGGCCGGCATCGCCGTGCACATGGGCAACCCGTACATGGCCGCGACCATCGTGCCGCGCTCTGGGCTGGGCCACAAGAAGGGCCTGGTGCTGGGCAATTCGATCGGCGTGATCGATGCCGACTACCAGGGCCAGATCATGGTCAGCGTGTGGAACCGCAACGCGCCCGGCACCGAGCCGGTCGTGATCCAGCCGGGCGAGCGCATCGCGCAGATGATGTTCGTGCCGGTGCTGCGGCCGGTGTTTTCGACGGTGGAAGCATTCAGCGAAGACAGCGAACGCGGCGCGGGCGGCTTTGGCTCGACCGGCGTGCATCACGCCAAGGCCAGCGCCTGACGCAGCCTCCGGCAACACAAGAACTGGCGCCCCGCGGGGCGCCAGTTTGCTTTTCAGCCCTGCTGTTCGAACAGCAGCGCCACGCCGCTGGCAGCATCCGCGAGCACCAGGGTCTCGCGCGGGCCCAGGTCGTGGGTCGGCACACCCTGTTCGCGCCAGCCGGCACGCGCCGCCGCCAGGTCATCGGTGTGCAGGCGGATCGCCGCGTAGCCCGGCCCCGCACGCCGGATATGCGCGGTGCCGGTGGCCGAAGCCAGCGCCTGCGGCGTGCTGACCACCAGCGTGGCATCGTCCAGCGCCAGGCTGCAGACATGTTCGCTCAGCTGCGTCAGCTCGCCGCCGGTCAGCTCCGCGTAGGCGCGCGCTGCGGCGTCCACCAGCGCGGGCGCCACCACCAGGAACATGGTGGCGATGCCCTGCGCGCCGTTGGCATGGCGGGTCCATTCGGGCCGCCACAGCAGTTCGGGCGTACGGTGCTCGCAGACGAAGTAGCGCGCGCCCGGCGCATCGTCGAGCGCGGTCACGCGAAAGGTGGCCGGGTGCTCGCTGCCGTCATCCAGCCGCACCGGACGCGAGAACTCGATCGGGTCCGAGGTGTGCCAGCCCGCCGCACGCAGCCGTGCCGCGGTGGCAAAGGCGTCGGCGCTCTTGCACGACATCGCCGCGCAGCCGCCGCCGTGCGCCTGCGCATCCCAGTAGTACTGGCGGCCGGGGTTGGGCGCGGTGACATGGAGCAGCTCCAGGTAGTCCCGCCGCAGCATGATGCAGTGGTTCTGCGAGCCGAGCGTGTGGTAGCCGCGCGGCGTCAGCGTAAAGCCGAGCCGGCGCCAGGCCTGGGCCCCGGCATCGAGGTCTGGGCACACCACCACGGCGTGGTCGAACAATTCCGCTTGCGTTGCCATCGGCATCCTCTCGGTTTCACGGCGCACCGGCGCCGGACATCGTCATTCGAACTGGATATTGGCCTTGCGCGCCACGGCCTGCCATTTGTCATGCTCGCGGCGCACCAGGTTGCCGAGGTCGGCCGGGCTGCCACCCACGATCTCGAAACCCTGCGCGGCCAGCGCATCGACCACGCGCGGCTGGCGCAGCGATTCGACAAGCGCGTCGTGGATGCGCGTGACCGTGGGTGCCGGCAGGCCGGCCGGGCCGAACACGCCGATCCAGGAGTAGGCCTCGAAGCCCTTGAGCCCCTGCTCGGCCACCGTCGGCACCTGCGGCAGCTGGCGTAGCCGGCTGGTGCCGGTCACGCCCAGCACCTTGATGGTGCGTGCGGCCACGTGCGCCTGCACGGCGGCGTAGCTGCTGAAGAAAATATCGACCTCGTTGGACAGCACCGCCTGCACGGCCGGGCCGCCGCCCTTGTAGGGCACGTGCAGCATACGCACGCCGGCTTCGGTCGCCAGCGCCTCGGCCGCCAGCTGGTTCAGGCTGCCGATGCCGGACGAGGCATAGCGCACGCCGTCGGGCCTGGCCTTGGCCAGCGCCACCAGCTCGCGCACATTGGCCACGGGCAGCGCGGGATTGGCGGCAATCACCAGCGGAAAGCGTACCAGCTGCGAGATTGGCGAGAAATCGCGGAAGGTGTCGTAGGGCAGCTGCTTGTAGGCGAAAGGGTTGATGGCGTGGGTGTCGAAGGCCATCAACAGGGTGGTGCCGTCCGCCTTCGCGCGCGCCACGGTGCTCGATGCGATCAGGCCGCCGGCACCCGGCTTGTTGTCGACCACTACGGTCTGCCCCAGCGCCGCCTTCAGCCCGGGCTGCAGCTGCCGGGCCACGATGTCGACGCTCCCGCCAGGCGGGAACGGCAGCACCAGCGCGATCGGGTGGTTGCCCGCCAGCGGTTCGGCGCCGGTGGCGGCAGCGGCGTGGAGCATCGGGACAGGCATGGCGCCCAGCGGCAGGATCTTGAGCAGCAGGCGGCGGCGCCGCGTGCGTTCGGCAGAGGACATCAGGGTTTTCAGGCTGGATTCCTGGCCAATTGCGCGGCCAGCTGCGGCCGCAAACCCGTGCCCCGACGGGCATGGCCGGCGGCCGCCGGGACAAAAAGAAAAGGGGCGGCATGACTGCCGCCCCCGTATTTTGCCCGATGACCGGCCACGTTGCAGGCAACGCGGCCGATAACCGCTCAGGCTTCGGCGCGCTGTTCCTCGGGCGCCTCGGGCGGTTCCGGCTCGATCTCGGAGAAATCGAGCTTGATCTGGTCCTTCTCGTCCAGGTCCACCACCACCTTGCCGCCCGACACCAGCTTGCCAAACAGCAGTTCGTCGGCCAGCGCCTTGCGGATCATGTCCTGGATCAGGCGCTGCATCGGACGCGCCCCCATCAGCGGATCGAACCCCTTGTGCGCCAGGAACTTGCGCAGCTTCTCGGTAAAGCTGGCCTCCACCTTCTTCTCGTGCAGCTGCTCTTCCAGCTGCATCAGGAACTTGTCCACCACGCGCAGGATGATCTCCTCATCCAGCGAGCGGAAGCTGATCATGGCATCCAGACGGTTACGGAATTCCGGCGTGAACATGCGCTTGATGTCGGCCATCTCGTCGCCCTGCTCGCGCGAGCTGGTGAAGCCGATGGTGGCGCGGTTCATGGTCTCCGCCCCCGCGTTGGTGGTCATGATGATGATCACGTTGCGGAAGTCGGCGCGCCGGCCGTTGTTGTCGGTCAGCGAACCATGGTCCATCACCTGCAGCAGGATATTGAAGATATCCGGGTGCGCCTTCTCGATTTCGTCCAGCAGCAGCACGCAGTGCGGCTTCTTGGTGACGGCCTCGGTCAGCAGGCCGCCCTGGTCAAAGCCCACGTATCCCGGCGGCGCGCCGATCAGGCGGCTCACCGCATGACGTTCCATGTACTCGGACATGTCGAAGCGCAGCAGCTCGATGCCCATGATGAAGGCCAGCTGCTTGGCGACCTCGGTCTTGCCCACGCCGGTGGGGCCCGAGAACAGGAACGAGCCGATCGGCTTGTCGGTCTTGCCCAGGCCGGCGCGCGACATCTTGATCGCCGAGGCCAGTGCCTCGATCGCCGGGTCCTGGCCGAACACCACCGACTTCAGGTCGCGGTCCAGCGTCTGCAGCTTGCTGCGGTCGTCCTGGTTCACGCTCTGCGGCGGGATGCGCGCAATGCGCGAGACGATGTCCTCGATCTCGCCCTTGCCGATGGTCTTCTTCTGCTTGGACTTCGGCAGGATGCGCTGCGCCGCGCCGGCTTCGTCGATCACGTCGATCGCCTTGTCGGGCAGGTGACGGTCGGTGATGAAGCGGGCCGACAGCTCCGCTGCCGCGGTCAGCGCCGCGGCCGCGTACTTGACGCCGTGGTGCTCCTCGAAGCGCGACTTCAGGCCGCGCAGGATCTGCACGGTCTGGTCGACCGAAGGCTCGACCACGTCGATCTTCTGGAAGCGCCGCGACAGCGCCGCGTCCTTCTCGAAGATGCCGCGGTACTCGGTGAAGGTGGTCGCGCCGATGCACTTGAGCTGGCCCGACGACAGCGCCGGCTTGAGCAGGTTGCTGGCGTCCAGCGTCCCGCCCGATGCAGCGCCCGCGCCGATCAGCGTGTGGATCTCGTCGATGAACAGGATCGCGTTCGGATTGTCCTTGAGCGACTTCAGCACGCCCTTCAGGCGTTGTTCGAAGTCACCCCGGTACTTGGTGCCGGCCAGCAGCGCACCCATGTCGAGCGAGTAGACGGTCGCCTTTTCCAGGATGTCCGGCACCTCGTTCTTGGTGATGCGCCACGCCAGGCCCTCGGCGATCGCGGTCTTGCCGACGCCGGCCTCGCCCACCAGCAGCGGGTTGTTCTTGCGCCGGCGGCACAGCACCTGCACCACGCGCTCGACTTCGCTCTCGCGGCCGATCAGCGGGTCGATCTTGCCGGCCTTGGCCAGCGTGTTCAGGTTCTGGGTGTATTGCTCGAGCGGGCTTTCCTTGCCGTCGCCGCCCTCGCCTTCGCCGGCGGCATCGCCATGCTTGGCGGGCTCGGACTGGTCCTTGCGGATGCCGTGGCTGATGAAATTGACCACGTCCAGGCGCGTCACGCCCTGCTGCTGCAGGTAATAGACCGCGTGCGAATCCTTCTCGCCGAAAATCGCGACCAGCACGTTGGCACCCGTCACTTCCTTCTTGCCGTTGGAAGTGGACTGGACGTGCATGATCGCGCGCTGGATCACGCGCTGGAAACCGAGCGTGGGCTGGGTATCGACCTCGTCGGTACCCGGCACCACCGGCGTGTTGTCCGCGATGAAGTTCTTCAGGCTGGTGCGCAGGTCTTCTATATTGGCCGCGCAGGCGCGCAAGACTTCCGCTGCCGTGGGATTGTCTAGCAATGCCAGCAGCAGGTGCTCCACGGTAATGAACTCGTGGCGTGCCTGCCTGGCTTCGACAAACGCCATATGCAGGCTCACTTCCAATTCTTGCGCAATCATGCTTCCTCCATCACGCACTGCAGGGGATGCCCCGCCTGCCGCGCGTGCGTTGACACCAGCTCGACCTTAGTCGCTGCAATATCCCTGGTGTAGATACCGCAGACGCCCTTTCCTTCCCGGTGCACGGTGAGCATGATCTGCGTCGCCGTTTCCCGGTCCCTGCTGAAATACTGCTGCAGGATCATCACTACAAACTCCATCGGAGTGTAGTCGTCATTAAGCAGCACCACCTTGAACATGGCGGGCGGTTTAAGCGCCTGCTCTTTCCGCTCCAGGATGGTGCCTGCTTCGCGTTGTGGGACATTCGCAAGCCGTGTAGCCATGGCTTTATTCTAACCCTTACTCGCAACTCTGCAATTTGGGGAAAAGGCGCCGGATTCAAGAGCCGGGTCACCTGTTTCCGGTGGTGGATGGACGCGGGATTTCACGCGGGAGGCATTGCAAGGCACGTGGCCGGCGCGGGCGGGACAGCATGCACGGCAGCCCTGGCGCATGCCGCCAAGGTACCACCAGGTGCCGTCCCATTCCCGCCACACCCTGCTGGCAGTGGGGAATCCGCCAACTTGACAGTATCCGGCTTTGCCAGAAGAATCGTTCGCACACCTGCCGACGGCCAGCGAGCCAAAGCAACAGCCGAGGCAGGTGATCCGTGAGCAGGGAGGCCACGGCCGCCGCGGCGGCGAGTCAGCATCGAGACTGGCCGCCACGCGATTGCACCTCGCCGCGCGTCATCGCCGGCCGCACCTCAGGACGCGGCAGGTCATGGCGCCGCAGTCCGTGCCGTCTGGCCGGTAAGGCTTCCCCGCTTTGAAATCTGCTATTTCGTTGGGGGAGTATATGGCAAGCGGTATCGTCAAATGGTTCAATGACGCCAAGGGCTTCGGGTTCATCAAGCCGGACGAGGGCGAAGAAGAACTGTTTGCGCACTTTTCGGCTATCCAGATGTCCGGCTTCAAGACGCTGAAGGAAGGTCAACGCGTCTCGTTCGAGGTGGTCCAGGGCCCCAAGGGCAAGCAAGCCACCAATATCCAGGACGCGGGCTAAAGCGCGCCGCGACCGCATCCCGGCCGCAGAGCCGCGGAGCGGTCAACCAGGGTGTGGGGGGAGCTCCCCCGGGACGGGATCGATGCCAGCGCCCCGCGTTGCCGCCACGGCGGCGCGGCGGGGGCCGGCTCGGATCAGCTGCACGCACCACATCCGACGGAAAGCCCGGCCTCGCGCCGGGCTTTCTGCTTTTGGCCCCCCGGGGTCCGGGCCATCAGGCCCAGCCGTCGATCTTCAGCCCGCTGGCCTGCTCGGCCTCTTCCCTGGTCACCTTGCGCACAGTCTGGCCAAAGGTCCACACATGGCCCTCCGCGTCCCGGGCCGTGTAGGTCCGGTCGCCATAGAACTCGTCCTGCGGCTCGCGCAGGATCACGGCCCCGGCGGCGCGCGCGCGCTCGCAATGCTGGTCCAGCCCTTCCTGCAGGTGTACGTGCAGGGTCTGGGTATTCTTGCCCCCGATCGAGGCCGGGCTGGCGGTAAAGTCCGCCCACTCGCTGCCCACCATCAGGTAGCTGTCGCCGAAACGCATTTCAGAATGCACCAGCTGGTCCTGCTGGTCGCGGATCACCATGACCCGCTCAAAGCCGAAGGCGCGCTCCAGCCAGTCCAGGGCCGCCAGCGGGTCCTTGTAGAAGATGGCCGCACCGAACGCGGTGCGGCGGAAGGGATCGTCCATGCCTGTCTCCTGGGGCCGCCAGGCCCGTCAGTCCAACCCCTGACGTTCTAGGCAACACTGACGCGCGGGGCAAGAAAAAACCCCGGCGCCGACCAGGCGGCACCGGGGTTTTCCTTGGCAGGTCGCCCGCCGCAGCGGGAGTCCGTGCTTACATATTGTCGATCATCACCTGGCCAAAGCCCGAGCACGACACCTGCGTCGCACCTTCCAGCAGGCGAGCGAAGTCGTACGTCACCTTCTTGGACAGGATCGACTTCTCCATCGACGAGATAATCAGGTCCGCGGCTTCGGTCCAGCCCATGTGACGCAGCATCATTTCGGCCGACAGGATTTCAGAGCCCGGGTTGACGTAGTCCTTGCCAGCGTACTTCGGCGCGGTGCCGTGGGTGGCCTCGAACATGGCGACCGAGTCAGACATATTGGCGCCCGGGGCGATGCCGATGCCACCGACCTGCGCTGCCAGCGCGTCGGAGACATAGTCGCCGTTCAGGTTCAGCGTGGCGATCACCGAGTATTCGGCCGGACGCAGCAGGATCTGCTGCAGGAAGGCGTCGGCAATGGCGTCCTTGACCACGATGTCCTTGCCGGTCCGCGGGTTCTTGAACTTGCACCACGGGCCGCCGTCGACCAGCTCGGCGCCGAATTCCTTTTGCGCCAGCTCGTAGCCCCAGTCACGGAAGCCACCTTCGGTGAACTTCATGATGTTGCCCTTGTGCACCAGCGTCACCGACGGCTTGTCATTGTCGATGGCGTACTGGATCGCCTTGCGCACCAGGCGCTCGGTGCCCTCGCGCGAGACCGGCTTGATGCCGATGCCCGAGGTCTCCGGGAAGCGGATCTTCTTCACGCCCATCTCGTTCTGCAGGAAGGCGATCAGCTTCTTGGCCTGGTCGCTCTCGGCCGCCCATTCGATGCCGGCGTAGATGTCTTCCGAGTTCTCGCGGAAGATCACCATGTCGGTCTTTTCCGGCTCGCGCACCGGCGAGGGCACGCCCTTGAAGTAGCGCACCGGGCGCAGGCAGACGTACAGGTCCAGCTGCTGGCGCAGCGCCACGTTCAGCGAGCGGATGCCGCCGCCCACCGGCGTGGTCAGCGGGCCCTTGATCGAGACCACATAGTCCTTGAGCACGTCCAGGGTTTCATCCGGCAGCCACACGTCCGGGCCGTAGACCTTGGTCGACTTCTCGCCGGCGTAGATCTCCATCCAGGCGATCTTGCGCTTGCCGCCATAGGCCTTGGCCACGGCCGCGTCGACCACCTTGATCATCACCGGGGTGATATCGAGGCCCGTACCGTCGCCTTCGATGTAAGGAATGATCGGATTGTCCGGGACATTCAGCGAAAAGTCCTGGTTGACCGTGATCTTTTCGCCGGCCGGAACCTTGATATGTTGGTACATGACGTCTCCAGTACGGAACGGTTGTGACTGCCGCCGGTTCGTGGCCGGTCGGCGAGATTCGGGGAGATGGCGCTGTGGCATTGTAGCGGGCCTTACCGCGCGCCCGTGCTGCATTGCACCACACTTGCACCCTGGGCTGCCTTCAGTCTTATATAAGACACAAGACTAATTTCGTATTATGCAGCAATTTTTCATCATCCGCCAATCGGGCCGGACCCCAGATCCTCCGATCCCCCGGCCCGGCGCGCCGCTGCGGCATACTTGCGCCCCATGACCCTGATTGCCCTGAACAAGCCGTTTGGCACCATGAGCCAGTTCTCCGAACACCCGACGCGCCCGACGCTGGCCGCGTGCGTGAGCGTGCCCGGCGTCTACCCGGCCGGGCGGCTCGATGCCGACAGCGAGGGCTTGCTGCTGCTGACCGACGACGGCGCACTGCAGGCCCGCATCGCCGACCCGCGCCACAAGCTGGAGAAGACCTACCTGGCACAGATCGAAGGCATTCCCGATGCCGCCGCGCTGGCCCGGCTGCGCGCCGGGGTAGACCTGGGCGACTTCGTCACGCAGCCGGCCAGGGTACGCGCGATCGACGCGCCAGACTGGCTGTGGCCGCGCCAGCCGCCGGTGCGCTTTCGCGCGGCGATCCCGACCGCGTGGCTGGAACTGAAGATCCGCGAGGGCAAGAACCGGCAGGTGCGCCGCATGACCGCCGCGGTCGGCTTTCCCACATTGCGGCTGGTGCGAGTCGGGATCGGCCCGCTCGACCTGCGCGCGCTCGGCCTGGCTCCGGGGGCATGCTGCGAGGTGTTGCCCGCGCAACTGGGACTGGCACCGGCAGCACCGCGCGTGCGCCAGGATCCGGCACCGCCCGCCCATGTCTCAAAGACCAGACAGGCGAACGACATCAAGCGGCGTTCTCGTTACAAAAACTAACAAGTCGCGGGTCAACGCTGGCGGCAGCGGCCTCGTTCTTGTCGGGGACACGTCCTATCACGCGTCAATCTTTCCGACTGTTCTCATCCTTCGAGGTAATACGCCATGAAAAAACTGATCGCTGCTCTGGTTGTTGGCCTGTTCGCCACCGGCGCCTTCGCCCAGGCTTCGGCACCTGCTGCCGCCGACGCTGCAGCGCCCGCGGCCACCAAGGAAGCCCCGAAGACCACGACCAAGAAGAAGACCACGACCAAGAAGCACAACAAGAAGAAGGCTGCCGCCGCTTCGGCCCCGGCCGCCCAGTAATCGCTGGCGCCCTCCCTGCCCCGTGCGCTCGCGAGGCAGGAAAGAGAAGGCAGGCTGCCGCCAGGCGCCTGCCTTTTTTGTTGCCGCGATGGATCGTGATGCGCGACGTACCGCCCGCCGCACATCGGCACGCCGCGCGTGCGCTATGCTTGCGGCTGCCGCTGCCCGCGCCATTTCAGACTGAACACCATGTCCTTCCTGTCCAAGACGCTGTTGTCACGATGCTCCTCAATTGCCGGCCTGCTCGCGTTGAGCGCGGGGCTCGCGCACGCGCAGGCCGCGCTGCCGGTGGTGCCGCTCACCGCAGGCATGTTTGCGATCCAGGCGGAGGTTGCCGCCACGCCGGCAGCGCGCGAGCAGGGACTGATGTACCGCACGACCATGGCCCCCAACGCCGGCATGCTGTTCGTGTTCGAGCAGAAGGCGGGTCACTGCTTCTGGATGCGCAATACCGAGCTGCCGCTGTCGATCGCCTTCCTGGCCGATGACGGCACCATCGTCAATATCGAGGACATGGCGCCGCGCACGGAGAACAACCATTGCCCGAAGGCAGCGATCCGCTATGCGCTGGAAATGAACAAGGGATGGTTCACGCAGAAAGGCATCAAGGCCGGCGCGAAAATCGGCGGACTGCCGCAGCCTCGCTGATTGCGGCAGCGCCAGGCGGCGCCGGCAGGAGCGCCGGCGCGGGAGGCAAGACTCAGTCGCGGAAGTTGTTGAAGTCCAGCGGCGCCTCGGACACGTCCTTGCGCAGCATCGCCATCACGCTCTGCAGGTCGTCGCGCTTGGCGCCCGACACGCGCACCGCATCGCCCTGGATGCTGGCCTGCACCTTGATCTTGCTGTCCTTGATCATGCGCACGATCTTCTTGGACAGGTCGCCGGTCACGCCCTTCTTGATCGTGATCACCTGCTTGACCTTGTCGCCGCTGATCTTGTCGATCTTGCCGTAGTCCAGGAAGCGCACGTCCACGTTGCGCTTGGCCATCTTGTTGATCAGCACATCCTTGACCTGGCTCAGCTTGAAATCATCGTCGGCAAAGGCAGTCAGTTCATTTTCCTTCTGCTCGACCCGGGCGTCCGAGCCCTTGAAATCGAAGCGCGTCGAGATTTCCTTGTTGGCCTGCTCGACGGCATTCTTCACCTCGACCATGTTCGCTTCGCACACTACATCAAACGACGGCATTGCATTCTCCTTGTGATCCGTATGCCCGGAAGCCGGCCGCGCACGGCGCCTTCCGTATAATCCAGCCTACCTCGCAGTTCCGGTCGCTTGCCCTCCAGCGGCGGCCGCGTCACCTTTCCCTTGCATGGCAGATTTCCACGAATTCTATCCCCTGCGTCGCCACAATACATTCGGATTCGACGCGCGCGCGCGCTTTGCGGTGCATGTGCGCAGCGAAGCCGACCTGACCGCGGCACTGGCCGACCCGCGTGCCGACGGCCTGCCACTGGTGGTCCTGGGCGGCGGCAGCAATGTGGTGCTGACCGGCGACCTGGACGCGCTGGTGCTGCTGATGGAAATCCCCGGCTACCAGCCGGAGGAGACTGGCGATGCCTGGCTGGTCACCGCCGGCGCCGGCGAAAACTGGAACGCGCTGGTCAACCGCACCATCGCCGACGGCATGCCCGGGCTGGAAAACCTGGCGCTGATCCCCGGCACCGCGGGCGCGGCGCCAATCCAGAACATCGGCGCCTACGGGGTGGAGCTGCGCGAGCGCTTCGAAGGCGTGCGCGCCTATGACCGCCACACCGGCGCATTCGTCTGGCTGGACCTGCGGGCGTGCGGCTTCGGCTACCGCGACAGCCTGTTCAAGCGCGCCGGCGCCGGCCGCTACATCATCACGGCGGTGACGTTGTGCCTGCCCAAGGCGTGGCAGCCGGTGCTGTCGTATGGGGAACTGGCGCGCGAACTCGACGGACAGGCCGCGCCCGATGCGGCCATGGTGCGCGACGCCGTGGTCGCGATCCGTTCGCGCAAGCTGCCCGACCCGGCACAGCTGGGCAATGCGGGCAGCTTCTTCAAGAATCCGCTCGTCAGCGCCGCGCAGCGCGACGCGCTGCTGCAGGCCAACCCGGACCTGGTCAGCTATGCGCAGCCGGACGGCTCGTACAAGCTGGCCGCCGGCTGGCTGATCGACCGCTGCGGCTTCAAGGGCGTGACCGATGGCCCGGTGGGGGTCTACGGCAAGCAGGCGCTGGTGCTGGTGCACCACGGCGGCGGCACCGGCGCGATGCTGCTGGCACTGGCCAACCGCATCGCCGATGCGGTGCAGGCACGCTTTGGCGTGCGCATCGAACCGGAACCGGTGGTGCTGTAAAGCAGGCGGGTCAGGACTGACCCGCCGCGCCTGTCACGCGAAGTGGCAGACGTAGTCCAGCGTTTCCTGCACCTCGATATCGAAGCTGCTGTTGCCCGGCACGCTGAACTGCTGGCCCGCGCCGTAGGTCTGCCAGTCTTCCGAACCGGCCAGGCGCACGCGGCAGCTGCCGGCGTTGATTTCCATGATCTCGGGCGCGCCGGTGTTGAAGGTCAGCGCGGCCGGGAAGATCACGCCCAGCGTCTTGCGGGTGCCGTCCGCGAACAGCACGGTGTGGCTGACGCACTTGCCGTCAAAGTACAGGTTGGCTTTCTTGACGACCGACACGTTGTCGAACTGGCTCACTTCCATCTCCTTGGGTGTCTTGCGAAAGACGTAAAAAGAGGGGCCATCGCGGCCCCTCCCCTGTTCACCCCGGGCGCGCTCAGTAGCGGCCGCAGAGCAGGTATTCCATCAGCGCCTTCTGCACGTGCAGGCGGTTCTCGGCCTCTTCCCAGACCACGCTCTTGGGACCGTCGATCACGGCGGCCTCGACTTCCTCGCCGCGGTGCGCCGGCAGGCAGTGCATGAAGAGCGCGTCGGGCTCGGCGCGGTCCATCATCGGGGTGGTGACCATCCAGTCCTTGAAGGCGCGCTTGCGGGCGTCATTCTCGGCCTCGAAGCCCATGCTGGTCCAGACATCGGTGGTGACCAGGCTGGCGCCCTGGCAGGCCGTGAGCGGATCGTCGAAGACCTTGACCAGGCCGGCGGCGGACGCCGGCACCATGGCCGGATCGAGCTGGTAGCCCGGCGGCGCCGAGAAATGGAAGGTGAAGCCCAGACGCTCGGCGGCCTGGATCCAGGTATAGGCCATGTTGTTGGCATCGCCAATCCACGCCACCGTCTTGCCGCGGATGCTGCCGCGCTGCTCGATGTAGGTGAAGACGTCGGCCAGCACCTGGCACGGGTGGTATTCGTTGGTCAGGCCGTTGATCACCGGCACGCGCGAATGCGCGGCAAAGCGCTCGATGATGTCCTGGCCGAAGGTGCGGATCATGATGATGTCGACCATGCGCGAGATCACCTGCGCCGCATCCTCGATCGGCTCGCCGCGGCCCAACTGCGAGTCGCGCGTGTTCAGGAACACCGCGTGGCCGCCCAGCTGGTGGATGCCGGCTTCGAACGACAGGCGCGTACGCGTGGAATTCTTCTCGAAGATCATGGCCAGCGTGCGGTCGTGCAGCGGGTGCCAGGTCTCGTAGTTCTTGAACTTGGCCTTCAGGATCCGCGCGCGATCCAGCAGATACTCATACTCGTCGGGAGTGAAGTCGCTGAACTGGAGGTAATGCTTGATCGGGGTTGAGCTCATAAAACAAAGAAGGCGGCTCGGTGGGGACGCGCCGTCACGAAGTGTTCATGACTCAAGCGCGCCGCGGAGCCGCCTTTCGCGTCGCATACGCAATTTAACTGCAAGAATCATAAGGGATTATTTCTGCTTTGGCGAGTCCGGGACAACCCGGCACGGACTTGCGTCCTACCCCGGCCCGGTGCCGCTGACAGGTTCCCGACAGGATTTCGCCCTTATGCGCAACTCTTATATAAGATATAATACCCGCTGATTCACGCGGGGCCCGGCATACCCATGCCGCTGCCCGCCGCCGGCATCAAAAGTGCCCCCGCAAGACACCGACGCCCCGCCTTCCGGCTGGAACCAGCGCGAACCAAACGCGCCCCGGCCGCGTCAAACGGGCGCCCGTCCAGCGGGTTTACCGTCGAGTCATCCGCCTCACCCGCAGTGTCCAGCCTCATGAACCCCAACGTTCGCGAATACTTTATCCAAGGCATTACCAAGGAAGGCAAGACCTTCCGCCCGAGCGACTGGGCCGAGCGGCTGTGCGGCGTGATGGCGCAGTTCCGCCCCGAGGGCGACAGCGGCGACCCGCGCCTGACCTACTCCCCTTACGTGCGGCCGATCTTCGCCGGCAACGTCAAATGCGTGGTGGTGGACGTGCGGCTGCGCGACATTGAACCCAAGGCGCTGGATTTCGTGCTGAATTTCGCGCGCGACAACAACCTGCAGCTGGTGGAAGCCTGTTCGCTGGAATAAGCCTGCCGGCCTGGCGCCGGAAAGCAAAAAAGCTCGTCGGATGACGAGCTTTTTTGTTGGCGGATGCCTGGGCACCCGCCTCTGCTGGACCGCCGGGGCGGCCCTGGCAGCGATCAGGCAGCCATCGACTTGATGGCAGCCGACAGGCGCGACTTGTGACGGGCGGCCTTGTTCTTGTGCACGATCTTCTTGTCGGCAATGCTGTCGATCACGGCTTGCGAGTTCTTGAAGATCTCGGCGGCAGCGGCCTTGTCGCCAGCGCCAATGGCCTTGCGGACGGCCTTGACGGCGGTGCGCAGACGCGAACGCAGGCTGGAGTTGTGAGCGTTCTGGACAACGGCCTGACGGGCGCGCTTGCGAGCTTGTGCGGAATTTGCCATGTAAAAATATCCTGAATTCAGATGCGTGCCGCGGGGGACACAACAATTAAGTCATATCGAGCGACCCGGGATGCACTGACACACGAATCCGGAACGCAACTGTCCTTGTGAATCCGCAATTATACACAGATGCCGGCCCACAAAGCAACACGGCGGACACTTTGCCAGCTCAGGCCGGGCGGGCACCGGGCCGGTCCGTATAATAAGCGCCACATTGTGCCGGGGCACGTGGCGCGCCGGCAACTTTATCGCCCGGACCGCGTCTCAGAGGCGTCCCAGGCATGCGGTGCGCCCGCACCGATCCACCGTCCCGCACCGACCCGCACCTTGAACCTGCTCAAAGCGCTCGCCACCATCAGCAGCCTGACGATGCTCTCGCGCATCACCGGCCTCGTGCGCGAGATCCTGATCGCCCGCGCCTTTGGCGCGTCGGAGATGACCGACGCGTTCAACGTGGCCTTCCGCATTCCCAACCTGCTGCGCCGCATTTTCGGCGAAGGCGCGTTCTCGCAGGCCTTCGTGCCGATCCTGGGCGAATACCACGCCAAGCGCGGCGACGAGCCGACCAAGGCACTGATCGACGCCGTCGCCACGGTCATGACCTGGGTGCTGATGGGCGTGTCGCTGCTTGGCGTGATCGGGGCGCCGCTCGTGATGACTGCGGTCGCCACCGGCTTCCGCGGGCAAAGCGAGACCTATACCGCAGCCGTGTTCATGACGCGGGTGATGTTCCCGTATATCGGCCTGATCTCGCTGGTGGCGCTGGCGTCCGGCATCCTTAATACCTGGCGCAAGTTCGCGGTGCCGGCCTTCACGCCGGTGCTGCTGAACCTGTGCCTGATCATCGCGGCCCTGTTCGTCGGCCCGCACATGGACCAGCCCATCTACGCGCAGGCGTGGGGCGTGCTGGTTGGCGGCGTGCTGCAGCTGGCGATCCAGGTGCCGGCGCTGCGGCGCCTGGGCATGATGCCGCGGCTGGGCTTCAACCTGCGCGCGGCGTGGTCCGATCCCGGCGTGCGCCGCATCCTGCGGCAGATGGGGCCGGCGCTGCTGGCCGTGTCGGTGGCGCAGATCAGCCAGATCATCAATACCAATATCGCCTCGCGGCTGGCCGCGGGCAGCGTCTCTTACCTGACCTATGCCGACCGGCTGATGGAATTCCCGACCGCGCTGCTGGGCGTGGCGTTGGGCACGATCCTGCTGCCGAGCCTGTCCAAGGCCAACGCCTCGGGCGACCATGCCGAATACTCCAGCCTGCTCGACTGGGGCCTGCGCCTGACCTTCCTGCTGGCGGTGCCCTGCGCGGTAGGGCTGTTCGTGTTCGGCGCGCCGCTGACCGCCGTGCTGTTCAACTACGGCAAGTTCGACGCCCACGCGGTCGAGATGACGCGCCAGGCGCTGGTTTCATACGGCGTCGGCCTGATGGGGCTGATTTCGATCAAGATCCTGGCGCCTGGCTTCTATGCGCGCCAGGATATCCGCACGCCGGTGAAGATCGCGCTGCTGGTGCTGGTGATCACGCAGGCCTGCAACTATGCGTTCGTGCCGTGGATCGGCCATGCCGGGCTGGCGCTGTCGATCAGTGCCGGCGCCACCATCAACGCGCTGCTGCTGTTCTTCGGCCTGCGCCGACGCGGCCTGTACCGGCCGGCGCCGGGCTGGTGGCTGTTCCTGGCGCAGCTGTGCGCCTCGGTGCTGCTGCTGTCCGGCATGCTGCTCTGGTTCGCGCGCAACTTCGACTGGATCGGGCTGGGCGCGACGCCGCTCCTGCGCATTGCGCTGCTGGCTTCGTGCCTGGTACTTGCAGCGGTGGTCTACTTCGGTACACTGTGGCTCATGGGACTGCGCTACTCTGCCTTCAGGCGCCGCGCCGGCTGATGGGCCAGCGAATCTGCCAACGCATGGGCCACCTAATGCGCCAGCAATGGTGACCCACGCTGCGCGCGGTGCCGGCGGCTGCACCGGGAAACCGACATGACATCCACCAAAGTCCTGGATTATTTCGCCAGCCTCGTGGCTGACGAAAACGGCATCCCGCTGACCGAAACCGCGCTGTCCATCGCGCAGGACGCCTACCCCGACCTGGACCTGCAGGCCGAGCTTGCGGCGCTGGACGTGCTGGCGCTGCGCCTGAAGCGCCGGATCGCCGAAGGCACCCCCGCGATCCAGCGGCTGCGCCTGCTGAACCATTTCTTCTATCGCGACCTGGGTTTCGGCCCGAACGCGAACGACTACTACGACCCCGACAACTCCTACCTGAACGTGGTGCTGCGCCAGCGCCGCGGCATCCCGATCTCGCTTGCGGTGCTGTTCATGGAGCTGGGCCAGCAGATCGGCCTGCCGCTCAAGGGCGTGTCGTTCCCCAACCATTTCCTGCTGCGCATGACGATCCCGGCCGGCGAGGTGATACTGGACCCGCTCACCGGCGAGACCCTGTCGAAGGGACAGCTGCAGGAAATGCTGGATCCGTACCTGGAGCGTGAAGGCATCAGCGATGCCAGCCAGGTGCCGCTGGGCTTGTTCCTGCGCGCGGCCAGCCACCGCGAGATCGTCGCGCGCATACTGCGCAACCTGAAGGCAATCTACCTGCAGGAGTCGCGCTGGCAGCGGCTGCTGGCGGTGCAGAACCGCCTGGTGATCCTGCTGCCGGGTTCGATCGAGGAAGTGCGCGACCGGGGGCTGGCGTACGCCAACCTGGAGTGCTTCCGCCCGGCGCTGGCCGACCTGGAAGCCTATGTCCAGGCCCGACCCGATGCCGCCGATATCGGCCAGATCCGCGAGCGCATGCCCGCGCTGCGGATGATGAGCCGCAGCCTCAACTGACGAGTCCGCGGGCAAGCCGCCAGCGGCTCAGCGCTCCACGCGCGTGGGCCGGCGGCGGTTGCCGCGCACCAGCTTCCACAGCCCGCCCAGCACCAGCGGCACCACGGCCGCGCCGATGCCGGCCAGCACGATCAGGTTCAGGTACTGGCGGATGAACGGCAGGTTGCCGAAGAAGTAGCCGGCAAAGACCAGGCCGACCACCCAGGCCACGGCGCCGACCACGTTGAACATCTGGAAGCGCGCAAAGGTCATCTGCGACACGCCCGCCACGAACGGGGCGAAGGTGCGCACGATCGGCACGAAGCGCGCCATCACCAGCGTCTTGCCGCCGTGCCGCTCATAGAAGTCATGGGTGCGGCGCAGCGCATCCTGGTCCAGGAAGCGCCACTGGTGGTCGAACACCTTGGGCCCGATCCAGCTGCCCACCAGGTAGTTGACGGTATTGCCGGAGATCGCCGCCACCAGCAGCAGGCCGATCAGCGCCCACTCGTTCATGGCGCCGGTTGCGCAGAAGGCGCCCGCGATAAACAGCAGCGAGTCGCCCGGCAGGAACGGCAGGACCACCAGACCGGTTTCGGCAAAGACGATCAGGAACAGGATGGCATAGACCCAGTGGCCATACTGCTCGATGACCGTGCCGAGATATTTGTCGACATGCACCAGCATGTCGATAAGCTGCAAAGCGAGATCCAAGTCGTTCCCCGTTGATGGTTTGGTTGACTGCGTTCTGTCCGATGCGGCCTGGGCCGCCCTGGCCTGAATCATACAAGAGCCGCCGCGCCAATCCGTCACCTGCGGCGCCTTTGCGCGTCCGAATCCGTGCGGGCGTCCACGTATAATCGCCGGATGCCTGCCTCCGCCTCCAGCACCGCCCTGCGCACCACCCAGCAGCCGCGCCCGATCCGGCCGCTGCCGGACCAGCTCATCAGCCAGATCGCCGCCGGCGAAGTGGTGGAACGACCAGCCTCGGTGGTCAAGGAGTTGCTGGAAAACGCGCTCGACGCCGGCGCCACGCAGCTCGGCATCCGGCTGGAAGAAGGCGGCGTGCGGCGCATCGTCATCACGGACAACGGCTGCGGCATCCCTGCGGCCGAGTTGCCGGTCGCGCTGATGCGCCACGCCACCAGCAAGATTGCGTCGCTCGACGAACTGGAATCGGTGCTGACGCTGGGCTTCCGCGGCGAGGCCCTGGCCTCGATCGCCTCGGTGTCCCAGCTGGCCCTGACCAGCCGCACCGCGGCCGATGCCCATGCCACCCAGGTCAGCGCCGATACCGGCACGGTGCAGCCTGCCTCGGGCGGGGTCGGCACCACCGTCGACGTGCA
Source organism: Cupriavidus sp. CP313 (assembly GCF_054072015.1). Lineage (NCBI taxonomy): Bacteria > Pseudomonadati > Pseudomonadota > Betaproteobacteria > Burkholderiales > Burkholderiaceae > Cupriavidus > Cupriavidus sp. CP313. The sequence continues at coordinate 125,192 of NZ_JBSVZB010000007.1, forward strand.
GCATCTCTACTTCAACACGCCAGCGCGCCGAAAGTTCCTCAAATCGGAGCAAACCGAGCTGGGGCACTGCCTGGAGATGGTGCGGCGCGTGGCGCTGGCGCGGCCCGACGTGACCATCTCGGTCCACCACAACGGCAAGCCGCTGGAGCACTGGAATGCCGGCGACGTCGCCACCCGTACCGCGCAGGTGCTGGGCAATGAGTTTGCCCGTGCCCGCCTGCCACTGGACGAAGAGGCCGATACGCTGCACCTGTATGGCTTTGCCGGGCTGCCCACGGCCTCGCGCGGGCGGCCGGACCAGCAGTACTTTTTTGTCAACGGCCGCTTCGTGCGCGACAAGCTGCTCAACCACGCGGTGCGCAGCGCCTACCAGGACGTGCTGCACGGCGACCGCTTCCCGTCCTATGTGGTGTGCCTGGACCTGCCGCCGGAGATGGTCGACGTCAACGTGCACCCGTCGAAGATCGAAGTGCGCTTCCGTGAATCGCGCGCCGTGCACCAGTTCGTCTACCACGCGGTGCAGCGCTGCCTGGCGCGGCAGGCCGGCGAGAACGGCGACAGCCTGCATACCGACGCCGACGGCGAGATCGCCTTGCCGCCTGGCGGCGCGACACCGGCGGGCGGCGCACGGCCGGGCTATGGTGGCGGCAGTGGTGGCGGCGGCGGCCAGTGGATCAACTATTCTGCGGCACGCCAGACCGAACTCGGCATCGCCCAGCCACGCCAGGCCTACCTGGGCATGGTGCGTGATGCCGCCGCACCGGCAGCGCGGCCCTATGGCGCCATGCCCGGCACCCCGGCGCAAGCGCCAGCCTGGCTGGCCGACGCCCAGGCGGCACGCGCCGACGACCCGCCCGGCCTGCTGGACCGGCTGCCGCCGGCCGCGCACGCCGGCTTTGCCGATCCTGCCGACGCCCCCGACGACCACCCGCTCGGCTACGCCATCGCCCAACTGCATGGCATCTATGTGCTGGCGCAGAACGCGCGCGGGCTGGTGCTGGTGGACATGCATGCCGCGCACGAACGCATCCTGTACGAGCAGATCAAGGCCGGCCTGGACGCGCGCGACCTGGCGGTGCAGCCGCTGCTGATCCCGGTCACGCTGCCCGGCAGCCCGGTCGAGATCGGCGTGGCCGAAGAACACCAGGAGACGCTGACGCTGCTGGGCTTCGATATCGCCCCGGTGTCGCCCACAACGCTGGCGGTGCGAGCGGTGCCGGCGCTGCTGCAGCAGGCCGATGCCGAAGCGCTGGCGCGCGACGTGCTGCGCGACCTGCATGCCTATGGCGGCTCGCGCGTGCTGGCCGAGCGCCGCAATGAACTGCTGGCCACCCTCGCCTGCCACAGCGCGGTGCGCGCCAACCGCAAGCTCACGCTCGAGGAAATGAACGCGCTCTTGCGCCAGATGGAGCAGACCGAGCGCGCCGACCAGTGCAACCACGGCCGCCCGACCTGGGTGCAACTGACCGTGACCGAGCTGGACCGGCTGTTCCTGCGCGGGCAATAAGAGACGCTATCAAAATGATTCTGGCGTCGTTGCGCGGCCTTGCCGTACCACTTGTACTGTGTGCGGCCGCGCGCCTAGCCAGAACCGCTTCGCTTCCTTTTGATAGCGTCTCTAAGCCGCCCGCCCCGAACTGTTAGCCCAGACTTTCCATGTCCGCCGTACCCCACGATTCCGCCACGCATCCGCCCGTGGTCTGCCTGCTCGGCCCCACCGCCTCGGGCAAGACCGCCGCCGCGCTGGCGCTGGCGGCCGACGCGCCGGTGGAGATCATCAGCCTGGATTCGGCGCTGGTGTACCGCGAGATGGATATCGGCACCGCCAAGCCCACGCGCGAAGAACTGGCCGCCGCGCCGCACCACCTGATCGACATCATCGACCCGGCCGACAGCTACTCCGCGGCGCAGTTCGTCACCGATGCCGAACGGCTGATCGCACAGATCCGCGCACGCGGCCATGTGCCGCTGATCATCGGCGGCACCATGCTGTACTACAAGGCGCTGACGCAGGGGCTCAATGACTTGCCCCAGGCCGATGCCGCGCTGCGCGCGGAGCTGGACCAGCTTGCCGCAGAGCGCGGCTGGCCGGCGCTGCATGCGATGCTGGCCGAGGTCGACCCGGTCACCGCGGCGCGGCTTGCGCCCAATGACGCGCAGCGCATCCAGCGCGCGCTGGAAATCCATCGCCTGTCCGGCCAGCCGATGTCGGCGCTGCTGGCGCGCCAGGCCGAGGGGCGCACCTTTGCCGGCGCGGCGGACCAGCGCTTCCGCGTGATTGCGCTGGAGCCATCGGACCGCCTGGCGCTGCACGCGCGCATCGCGCAGCGTTATGACGCGATGCTGGCCAACGGCTTTATCGAGGAAGTCGAGCGGCTACGCAGGCGCGGCGACCTGCATCCGGGCTTGCCGTCGATCCGCTGCGTCGGCTACCGGCAGGTATGGGAGTACCTGGACGGCGACGCCGATTTCGCCACCATGCGCGAGCGCGGCATCGCCGCCACGCGCCAGCTATGCAAGCGCCAGCTGACCTGGCTGCGCAGCACGCCGGAGCGGCTGGTGGTGGATTGCCTGGCGCCCGGGTATGTCGACCAGGTGCGCAAGCTGGCGGACTTCGGGCACTGACCCGATTGCATGCAAACTGGCGCGGCAAGTGACGCACAGGCGATAATTCCGAATCCCTGTTTTCCGGAAAGCCGACCCAGCATGTCCAAGCCCGCCTTCACGCTCCGCCCCGCCACCGCCGCCGACAGCGAGACGCTGTTCAACCTGATCCTGGCGCTGGCCGAATACGAAAAGCTGACGCATATCGTCGAAGTCACGCCGCAGAAGATCCAGGATGCACTGTTCGGCGCCACGCCGCATGCCGAGGCGGTGCTGGTCGAAGCCGACACCGATGGCGGCCGGCAAGCCGTCGGCTTTGCCCTCTTCTTCCACAATTTCTCGACCTTCCTGGCCAAGCCCGGCCTGTACCTGGAAGACCTGTACGTCGACCCGGCCTGGCGCGGCCACGGCCTGGGCAAGGCGCTGCTCAAGCACCTGGCGGCGCTGGCGGTGGCGCGCGGCTGTGGCCGCTTCGAATGGTCGGTGCTGGACTGGAACCAGCCGTCGATCGATTTCTACCAGGCCATGGGCGCCGACGTGCTGCCCGACTGGCGCATCTGCCGCGTGACCGGCGAGGCGCTGGACAAGCTCGGCGCGCAGTAAGACGGCAACCGGTCCAACGCCGGTGTTATACACTTGATGGCGAGCCGCCATACAATAACGACACCGACTGTCTTTTTTCCGGACCGCCAAGGCCAACCGCCATGCCACGAACCAAAGCCGACCTGCCCGCCACCGACGGTATCAATGAGACCGACGCGGACAGCGCGCGCGGCGCGTCGGTCGAGGCAATCGCGGACCGCATCCTGACCGCGGTCTGGGAGCACCGGCTGCCGCCGGGCACCAAGCTGGTCGAGGAAAAGCTGGGCGGCGTGTTCGGCGTGAGCCGCACCAAGGTGCGGCTGGCCTTCGCCAAGCTGGCGCATGAAGGCGTGCTGACGGTGCATCCCAACCGCGGCACCTTCGTCTCCAGCCCGAGCGTGGCCGAAGCGCGCCAGGTGCTGCATTCACGCCACCTGCTGGAACCCGCGCTGGTGCGCGACCTGGCCGGCGCCATCGGCGCGCCGGGCGTGCGCGCGCTGCGCGAGACCACGCGCCAGGAAGCACAGGCGCGCGACAGCAACGACCGCCGCGCCATCATCCGGCTGTCGGGCGAGTTCCACTGCAAGCTGGCCGAAATGACCGGCAACCAGTACCTGGGCAAGTACATGCGCGAGCTGTGCTCGCTGACCTGCCTGATCATCGCGCTCTATGACGCGCCGGGCGTGCCGTCCTGCCCGCACCATGAACACGACGACATCGTCGATGCACTGGAAGCCGGCGACGGCGAGCGCGCCGCGCGGCTGATGACCGAGCACCTCGGCCATGTCGAGAGCACCCTGCGGCTGCAGGCGCCGGCCGAGGAAAAGGTCGATCTGGAAGCGGTGTTCGCCGCGGTCTGAGTCGCGGCATCATCGGCAGCGAGGCGGCTTAGCGGTGCTCGATGCGCGCCGCCAGCGCCGCGGGCAAACCCAGCGTGGACTTGGCATCCGGGCGGCGGAACGTGCCCGCGGTGGCCTTGCGCGGCTGCAGCGCGACCAGCGCCTCGGCCTGCTTGACGGCGGCGGCCATCTGGTCGACCACCGGCACCGGAATGCGGTCGCGCACGCGCGCGGCCAGGCCGGCCAGCGGCGCGCCGGCGAGGATCACCACGTCGGCTTCATCCTCCGCCACGGCGCGGTTGGCCAGTTCCACCAGCACGGCTTCCTTCTCTTCCTGCACGTCCGACACCGAGGCAAAGCTGCCGTCCAGCATGCGGATGCCGGCCAGCCGGCTGCGCAGGCCATGCATGTCCACGCACTCCTCATACCAGGGCCCCAGCGCCCGCGCAAAGGTCACGATGGCAAAGCGCCGGCCCAGCATGCAGGCCGACAGCATCGCCGCCTCGGCCATGCCCACCACCGGCAGGTCGAACAGTTCGCGCGCGCCCATCAGGCCGGGGTCGCCAAAGGCCGCGATGATGGCCGCGTCGAACTGGCCATGGTGCTCGGCCAGCATCTCCAGCGCGATGGCGCCGCCGATCTGCGCCTCGGCGCGCGTGGCGATATAGGGCACGCCGCGGCTGGCGGTCAGCGGCACCAGCTCGGTGCCGGGGGCCGCGGCCTCGGTGGCCGCCGCCATCAGCCGCGCGGTAATGCCTTCGCTGGTGTTCGGATTCAGGACAAGGATTCGCATGACGGTTATCCGGCAGGGTTGAGCAGCGGCGCCAGCACGCTTTCGGCCAGCCTGGCCGCGGCCAGCACGTTGCGGTCGGCACTGCGCGGGCCGGCAATCTGCAGGCCGGCCGGCAGCCCGTCGCGGCCGTGGCCGCAGGGCACTGAGATTGCCGGTGCCAGCGCATGGTTGAAGAAGGGCGTGAACAGCGCATGGGCGCGCGGCTCCACCGCCACGCCGCCGATCCGCTCCGGCCCCAGCCGGTCGTTGCGCCACGCCACGCACGGGGTGGTCGGGCATAGCAGCAGGTCATAGCGGGTAAAGAACCCGGCCACGGCCAGCGCGATCTGGTGGCTGGCCTCGCGGGCGCGCGCCACATCGGCACCGCTCCAGGCCAGGCCGCGCTCGATCTGGCGCGCGATGTCGGGATCGAACACCTCCGGGTCGCGGCGCCAGGCCTCGCCGTAGAGATTGGCCAGGCCGACATGCTGCAGCGGCATCAGCGCGGCCTCATCGGCGCCCTTCGGCCAGGCCGGGTCGGCACGCTCGATGGTCAGGCCCGCGGCCTGCAGCCGGGCCACGGCCTGCTCAAAGGCCTGCGCGACATCGTCGTCGACCGGCGTGTCCAGGCCCAGGCGCGGGCTGACCGCGATCTTCAGCGTATGCAGCTGGCGCGCGGCGCCAAGCGAGAAGCCCAGCGTATCGGGATCGCGCGGATCGGCGCCGGCCAGCGCCTCGAACATCAGTTCGGCATCGGCCACCGTGCGCGTGATCGGCGCAATCACCTGGATGCCGTTGAAGGCATGGGGAAAGCCGACCGAATCGGGAATCGCGCCGTAGGAAGGCTTGAAACCGACCACGCCGGCATGCGCGGGCGGGCGCCGGCTGGAACCGCCGCCGTCGGTGCCCAGTGCCAGCGGCGCCATGCCGGCCGCCACCGCCACCGCGCAGCCGCCAGACGAGCCGCCCGCGGTCAGCGTGGCATCGAGCGGATGGCGTGTCAGCCCGTAGACCTTGTTGGTGGTCAGTCCCTTGCAGGCGAACTCCGAGGTATTGCCCATGCCGAGCACGATCGCGCCGGCCTGGCGCAGGCGCTCGACCGCAATGGCGTCGGCCGGCGCGATGAAGTCGCGGTACAGCTGCGAGCCCTGCGTGACGCGGCGGCCCTGGCTCCAGATCACGTCCTTGACGATCACCGGCACACCCGCCAGCAGCGGGCGCTCGCCCTGCGCCAGGCGCGCGCGCAGCTGCGCCAGGTCGGCATCGACCAGCTCCTGGCGCTGCTCGAACACGGCGTTGAGTTGGTCATTGCGCGCCGCGATGCGGGCCTGGAAGGCTGCGACCACCTCGGCGGGATCGAGGCGGCCGGCGGCGACGCGGGCCGCGATGGTGGCGGCGTCCAGGCGGTTGGTCAGTTCCATATCAGTCATGTCAGTCAAAGCATCGGCACGGCCGCCGTCACAGGCTGCCGCCCGAGGTGCGATAGCGCGGCCTGGCCATCTCCGGCAGCCCGCACGGCAGGAACTGGCCGTGGCCGGCCTCGGCCAGCACCTCGCCCTCATGCGCCACCACCTTGCCGCGCACCAGCGTGGTCACCGGCCAGCCGGTCACGCGCAGGCCTTCATACGGGGTGTAGTCGACCGCATGGTGCAGGTCGGTGTTCTGGATCGTCACTTCACGCTGCGGATCCCAGATCGCCAGGTCGGCATCGGCGCCGATGGCGATGGTGCCCTTGCGCGGATGCAGGCCGTAGAGCTTGGCGGGGTTGGTCGAGGTCAGCGCGACGAACTGGTTGACCGAGATGCGGCCGCCCACCACGCCAGCCGAGAACAGCAGCGGCAGCCGGGTTTCCAGCCCGGGGATGCCGTTGGGGATGTACTGGAACGGGACTTCCTTGCCGCCAGGCTTCTTGCCCTGCGCGTCTTCGTAGCGGAACGGTGCATGGTCGGACGAGAAAACGGTGAAGAGGCCGTCGGCCAGGCCGTCCCAGATCACTTCCTGGTTGCTGCGGTCGCGCGGCGGCGGGCTGCACACGCACTTGGCGCCGTGGTAGCCGGGCTGGTCGAGGTCTTCGGCAGTCAGGAACAGGTACTGCGGGCAGGTCTCTGCAAAGATCTTCATGCCGCGGTTGCGCGCCCAGCGGATCTGCTCCACCGCTTCCTTGCCCGATACATGGACGATCAGGATCGGCACGTCGACCAGCTCGGAGAACGTGATAGCGCGGTGCGTGGCCTCGCGCTCGATCGCCATCGGCCGGGCCAGCGCGTGGAACTTCGGCGCGGTGTTGCCCGCCGCTCCCAGCTTCTCGGTCAGCCAGGCGATGCAGTCCGAGTTCTCGGCATGCACCATCACCAGCGCGCCCTCCTGGCGCGCCACCGACAGCACCTCAAGGATCTCGCGGTCGTTCAGCTTGAGGTCGTCGTAGGTCATGTAGATCTTGAACGACGAATAGCCCTCACGGATCAGGCCAGGCAGCTCGTCGTTCAACACCGCCTCGGTCGGGTCGGCCACGATCAGGTGGAAGGCGTAGTCGACCACGGCCTGGCCATCGGCGCGGCGGTGGTAGTCACTGACCGCGGCGCGCAGCGAATGGCCCTTCTGCTGCGCGGCAAACGGGATCACCGTGGTGGTGCCGCCGCACGCCGCCGAGACCGAGCCGGTGCGGAAGCCATCGGCCATCTTCAGGCCATCCGGCATGGGCTGGTCCAGGTGGCAGTGCGCATCGACACCGCCCGGCAGCACCAGCTTGCCGCTGGCGTCGATGGTCTGCGCCGCCTCGCCCAGGTCAAGGCCAAGCTGCACGATGCGGCCGCCGGCGATGCCGATATCGCACTGCATGGTGTCGCTGGCGGTCACCACGGTGCCGTTGCGGATGATCAGGTCGAACTGTTTCACGATACTGCTCACGAAAAGGTTGGGACGGCGGCGCTCAGTGGTCCGCGTCGGACAGGTGCATGTGTGCGGTTTCGCGCGCGGCGGCAGCGGCCACTGCGATCAGCGCGCACACCGCCGCCAGGTAGAGGGCTATCGGCGTGGTGCTGCCGAAGCGGTCGAGCAGGCCCACCGCGATCAGCGGGGCCAGCGCGCCGCCGAACACACCGGCAAACTGGAAGCCGAGCGAGGCACCGGTCACGCGCACCCGGGTGGCGAACAGCTCGGGCAGGAACGAGGCCAGCGGCGAGAACATGAACGACACCAGCACCATGCCGACGAACGAGCCCAGCATGATCAGCGCCGGGTTGCCGGTCTTGATCATCGCGAAGAAGGCAAAGGCCCACACCGCGCCGCCGATGCCGCCGATCATCAGCACCGGGCGGCGCCCGATGCGGTCCGCCAGCAGGCCGGCGATCGGGATGAACAGGATCTGCGCCAGCGCGCCCAGCAGCACGGCATTGAGCGCGATGCTCTTGGGCAGGCCCAGCTTGGTCGGCACGAAGTACAGCAGGAACAGCGTGAACACGTAGAAGGCGATATCGCCGCCCAGCCGCGCGCCGAAGGCGATCAGCAGCTGCTTCTTGTAGTTGCGCAGCACTTCCATGATCGGCGCGCGCGCTTCGGCATGCGATTCCTCGAGCTTCTCGAACATGCCGGATTCACGCACGTTGGAGCGGATATAAAGCCCGACCCCGACCAGCAGCGCCGACAGCAGGAACGGCACGCGCCAGCCCCAGCTCAGGAACGCTTCTTCCGACACCTGCCAGGTCACCAGCGCGAACACGCCGTTGGCCAGCAGCAGGCCGATCGGCGCCGCCAGCTGCACCAGGCTGCCGAGGATGCCGCGCCGCTTTCCTTCAGGGTCCAGCTCATTGACCATGATCGCGGCCCCGCCCCACTCGCCGCCCAGGGCCAGGCCCTGCACCACGCGCAGCAGCACCAGCAGCGCCGGCGCCAGCGCGCCCGCGGCGGCATAGGTCGGCAACAGGCCGATGCCGAAGGTCGCCAGGCCCATCATCAGCAGGGTGATGATCAGGATGGACTTGCGGCCCATCTTGTCGCCGAAGTGGCCAAAGATCGCCGCACCCAGCGGCCGCGCCACGAAGGCCACGCCGTAGCTGGCAAAGGACAGCAGCGTCGCGGTCAGCGGATCGCTCTGCGGGAAGAACAACTTGGGGAAGACCAGCGCGGCGGCCGATCCGTAGATGAAGTGGTCGTAGAACTCAAGCGTGGTGCCGGCCAGGCTGGCCCCGGCGACACGCGCGACGGATTGCTTCTGGGGCGACGCGCCGTTCTTGGCTGGTGCGTCGATGCTGACTGCTTGCATGGTGGATCCTCCAATGGTCCCTGGCCTGCCCTGGCGCGCGGTGGTGGTCCCCGGCGTCGCATTCGGGCGTTGTCTCCGACGCAGCATGCGTGTGCGGCGTCTTTGCTCAGTACATTAGGATATAAACCGCCATACAATCAAGTTGAATTTTGTTTGTCAGGTTTGGTGTGGGTGCATGTTGGGTTTTGGTGCAGTGCACCAGGATGGGGGGGATTGGCGGTCGTTGTTTGGGGTTGGCGCCGATGCAACCGCATAGCGCCAAGCCAAAAAACAAAAACGGCGCACACCCAAAGGCATGCGCCGCTCTCACAGCAAAACCACAGAAACAGATCAGACCACGATCGTCTGCGCCTCGCCTTCCGCACGTGCGCGGATCTCACCAATCTCCCACACTGCCTCACCAGCCGCCTGAAGGTGACGAATAGCACGCTCAGCATCTTCCTTGGCCACAATCACCACCATGCCGATGCCGCAGTTGAACACGCGGTGCATTTCGTCGTCGGCCACGCGGCCCTGCGCCTGCAGCCACTGGAACAGCGGCGGCAGCGTCCAGGCATCGCGCTTGAGCACGGCGGTGACGTCCTGCGCCAGCACGCGCGGCACATTCTCGGTCAGGCCGCCGCCGGTGATATGGGCCATGCCCTTGACCGGCAGGGTTTCGATCAGCGACAGCAGCGGCTTCACGTAGATCCGCGTCGGCGCCATGATCGCGTCCTGCAGGCGCTGGCCGTGGAAGTCGGCGTTCAGGTCCGGCTTGGCCACTTCGATGATCTTGCGCACCAGCGAATAACCGTTGGAGTGCGCGCCCGACGAAGCCAGGCCCAGCACCACGTCGCCCGGGGTGATGGTGCTGCCGTCGATGATCTTCTTCTTTTCGACCGCGCCGACGGCAAAGCCGGCCAGGTCGTATTCGCCGTCCGGGTACATGCTCGGCATTTCGGCGGTTTCGCCGCCGATCAGGGCGCAGCCGGCCAGTTCGCAACCGCGGGCGATGCCCTGGATCACGGTGGCGGCGGTGTCCACGTCCAGCTTGCCGCAGGCGAAGTAGTCGAGGAAGAACAGCGGCTCGGCACCCTGCACCAGGATGTCGTTGACGCTCATGGCGACCAGGTCCTGGCCGACGGTGTCATGGCGGTTGAGCTGGAAGGCGAGCTTGAGCTTGGTGCCCACGCCGTCGGTGCCCGATACCAGCACCGGCTCCTGGAACTTCTTCGACAGTTCGAACAGCGCACCGAACCCGCCGATGCCCGCCATCACGCCCTCGCGCATGGTGCGCTTGGCAAACGGCTTGATGCGGTCGACCAGTGCGTCGCCGGCATCGATATCAACACCGGCGTCGCGGTAGGAAAGGCCTGCCTGGCCGGCGGTCGGGGATGCGCTCATGGGAACCTGCTTGTCCTGGAGGAAATAAAGTGAGGAATTCGGCGCTCGGGCCACTGCGGCTTCCGTTGCTTGGCATCGGAAGGCGGGCGCGAGTCCAGTAGAATTGCAATTTTAACGGATAGAGGCCCCCCGCTTCCAGTTTCCGGCGAGATTCCGCCGCAAACGGCGCTGTCGCCCGTTCCCCCCCAACTATTGATGAATGCCCCGCTGTTGAACCAAGAGGCCAAGCGCATCCTGCTCTGGATCGTCGTGGCCGTTGCGCTGTTCGCCGCCATCATCGCGCTGGCGCCGGTGCTGACGCCGTTCCTGTTCGCGTTCATCTTCGCCTATATCCTGAATCCGGGCGTGGACTGGCTGCAGCGCCGCCGCGTGCCGCGCGCGGTGGGCGTAACGCTGATGATCCTGCTGCTGACGGTGATCTGCGTGCTGCTGCTGCTGCTGCTGATTGCAGTCCTGCAGCGCGAGATCCCGCAGGTGCGCGAGCAGTTGCCGATCCTGCTGAAGAAGCTCAATTCGGTGGTTTCGCCCCGGCTGGCCGAGTTCGGCGTGCGCGTGCGCTTTGACTTCCCCGGCCTGCGCAACATGCTGTCGGACCGCTTCTCGGCCAGCCCGGAAGACCTGCTGGTGGTGTTGCTGAACTACGTCAAGATGTCGGGCTCGGCGCTGATCACGGTGGCCGGCATCGTCTTTATCGTGCCCATCGTCATGTTCTACCTGATGATGGACTGGCACATGGTGATGCGCCGCATCGAGGGCGTGGTGCCGCGCCGCTGGGTGCCCAAGGTGCGCGAACTGACCAACGAGACCGACGCGCTGCTGTCGCAATACCTGCGCGGCCAGATCCTGGTGATGGTGATCCTGGCGGCGATCTACTCGATCGGGCTGACCATCGCCGGCTTCGATATCGGCGTGCCGGTCGGGGTCTTCACGGGGCTGGCGGTGTTTATCCCGTATATTGGCTTTGGTGTCGGGCTGGTCATGGCGGTCCTGGCCGCGCTGCTGCAGTTCGGCAACTGGTACGGGCTGGCCGCGGTGGCAGTGGTCTACGGCTTCGGCCAGTTTATCGAGAGCTTTTACCTGACCCCGCGCCTGGTGGGCGAACGCATCGGCCTGCACCCGCTGGTGGTGATCTTCGCGCTGCTCGCCTTCGGCCAGCTGTTCGGCTTCTTCGGCGTGCTGCTGGCGCTGCCGACCTGTGCCGTGCTGCTGGTCGGTGCGCGGCAGCTGCGGCGGGTTTACCTGGCCAGCGACCTGTACCGAAAATAACGGCTGCCCCACTGCTGCCCACACCTGCAAGTTAGCCATACGTCATGTCCCCGCGTCCCAAGCAACTGTCGCTCGAGCTGGGCAGCCCGCCGCCTTCGACCTTCGAGAATTTCGTGGTGGCATCCAACCGCGAGGCGGTGCAGCGCCTGCGCGAGCTGCCCGCCGCGCTCGCCCAGGAGCACGCCAGCGACCGGCTGGTCTACCTGTGGGGCGAGGTCGGCTGCGGCCGTACCCACCTGCTGCACGCGGTATGCGAGGCCGGGCCGCAGTACGGCATCCGCAGCCGCTACCTGAGCCCGCACCACCCGCTGTCGGACTTCCTGTTCGACCCCTGGTGCCAGCTCTACACCGTGGATGACGTCGAGCTGCTGGATGAAGCGCGCCAGATCGCGGTGTTTTCGCTCTACAACGAGGTGCGCGCCCACGTGCGCACCGCGCTGGTGGTGGCCGGCGGCCTGGCCCCGCGCGCGATGCCGGTGCGCGAAGACCTGCGCACGCGCCTGGGGTGGGGCCTGGTGTACCAGGTCGCGCCGCTGTCGGACGACGACAAGAAGGCCGCTGTGCTGCATGCAGCACGCGAGCGCGGCCTGCAGCTGTCGCCGGAGATCACGCACTGGCTGGTGACGCGGCATTACCGCGACATGCCAAGCCTGATGGCGCTGCTGGACGCGCTCGACACCTACTCGCTGGAACGCAAGCGGCCGGTGACGCTGCCGCTGCTGCGTGAAATGTTTGCTGAATTCCGGGATTAGCGCCGGCATCGGCGCCCAAATCGCACCCAACGCGGCCACGGCGCCTGCCTGTCTGCCCGCCCGACCTCTCGCCTTAAGGTAAAATCGCCGCCCATGAATCTGGCACTCTTTGATCTCGACCACACCCTGATCCCGACCGACAGCGACCATGAATGGGGCCGCTTCCTGGTCCGCCTGGGCGTCGTCGACGAGGAAACCTACCGGCAGAAGAACGACGAGTTCTACGGCCACTACAAGGCCGGCACCCTCGATATCCAGGCCTTCCTGCGCTTTGCGCTGGCGCCGCTGGCGGCCAACCCGCGCGACCGGCTCGATGCCATGCGGGTGCGTTTCATGCACGAGGTGATCGACCCCGTGATCACGCCGCAGGCGCGCGCGCTGGTCTACAAGCACCTGGAAGCCGGCGACCTGTGCGCCGTGGTGACCGCCACCAACAGCTTCGTCACCGCGCCGATCGCCACGGCCTTCGGCATCAAGCACCTGATCGCGACCGAGCCGGCCACCGTCGACGGCAAGCCCGAGAGCCAGTACACCGGCGAGGTCGAGGGCGTGCCCAGCTTCCGCGAAGGCAAGATCACCCGCGTCGAGGCCTGGCTCAAGAGCCAGGGCGCGCAGTGGGACCATTTCGAGAAAACCACCTTCTACAGCGACTCGGCCAACGACCTGCCCTTGCTGGAAAAAGTCTCCGAGCCGATCGCCACTAACCCGGACGATCGCCTGCGCCACCACGCCGCCGCGGCAGGCTGGCGCATCATGGATCTGTTCTGACGTGATCAAGAAGCTCATTACCCGGCTGCTGGGCAAACCCGGCCCCAAGCTGCGCCGCACCGGCCATGCCCATACGCCGCGCATTGTCGGCGCCGACGAACACCAGATCGACCCCGCGCTGCTGTCGCGCAATGCCGTCAAGGTCACCTCCACGCTGCAGCAGGCCGGCTACCAGGCCTACATCGTGGGCGGCGCGGTGCGCGACCTGCTGCTCGGCATCAAGCCCAAGGATTTCGACGTCGCGACCAACGCCACGCCCGACCAGGTGCAGGCGCTGTTCCGGCGCTCGCGCATCATCGGCCGGCGCTTCCAGATCGTGCACGTGACCTTCTACGGCGGGCGCGAGCAGGAAATCATCGAAGTCTCGACCTTCCGCGCGCTGGTCGACGCCATCGCCAGCGAGACCCTGCCCGAAGGCCGCCGCCTGAAGCGCGCCGAGCTCGACAGCAAGACCCATGCGATCGATGCCTCGGGCCGGGTGCTGCGCGACAACGTGTGGGGCTCGCAGGCCGAAGACGCGGAACGCCGCGACTTCACCATCAACGCGATGTACTACGACCCGGCCGCGCAGACCGTGCATGACTACCATCACGGCATGGAAGACATCCGCGCGCGCACGCTGCGCATGATCGGCGACCCGGTCACGCGCTACCGCGAAGACCCGATACGGATGCTGCGCGTGGTGCGCTTCGCCGCCAAGACCGGCTTCGAGATCGACGAGGCCACGCGCCACCCGATCGCCGGCCTGGCCTCGCTGATCCACAACGTGCCCAGCGCGCGCCTGTTCGACGAGATGCTCAAGCTGCTGATGTCTGGCCACGCCTGGGCCTCGCTGCAGGAGCTGCGCAAGGCCGGCTTGCACCAGGGCCTGCTGCCGCTGCTGGACGTGGCGCTGGAGCAGCCCATGGGCCAGCGCTTCGTGCAGCTGGCGCTGGACAACACCGACCGCCGCGTGCAGGCCGGCAAGCCGGTCTCGCCGGGCTTCCTGTTTGCCGCGCTGCTGTGGCACCACGTGCTGCAGCGCTGGGCCAAGCTGCGCGAAGAAGGCGAGCACGCCATCGCCGCGCTGAACACCGCCATGGACATGGTGCTGGAAAAGCAGACCGGCCAGTTGGCGATCCAGCGCCGCTTTGTCACCGACATGCGCGATATCTGGGGCATGCAGCCGCGCTTTGAAAAGCGCGTGGGCCGCATGCCGTTCCGGCTGCTGGAGTCGCCGCGCTTCCGTGCCGGCTTCGACTTCCTGCACCTGCGCTGCCAGTCGGGCGAGCTGCCCGAGGAACTGGCCACCTGGTGGCAAGACTTCCAGGACGCCGACCCGGGCGAGCGCGAGGACCTGATCGACGTGGTACGCGGCGCGCGCGGCCCGGGTGGTCAAGGCGGCCAGGGCGGTCAAGGTGGCCAGGGCGCCGAGGGCGAAGGCCCGGCACGCAAGAAGCGCCGCCGGCGCAGTCCGCGGAAATCGGATAAAGTGTCCTCCCGGAGCGACACGGACGCGGGCGAGGCAGCACATGCCGGCCCCGGCCAGCCAGAGGAAACCTAAATGACGCTTGCCTTCATCGGCATCGGGGCCAATCTTGGCGATGCCCGCCAGGCCATCAAGGACGCCATCGTGTGTCTGGCCCAGCAGGTCGGCATCACGGTGCTGGCGCGCTCATCGCTCTATCGCACCGCCCCGGTCGATGCCGGCGGCGACGACTACTACAACGCGGTGGTCAAGGTGCAGACCTCGTTCACCGCGGCGCAACTCTTGCGCATCTGCCACCATATCGAAGACCAGTTCGGCCGCGAGCGGCCGTTCCGCAACGCGCCGCGCACGCTGGACCTGGACCTGCTGCTGTTCGGCGACGAGCAGCACGATCACGAGCACCTGACGGTGCCGCACCCGCGCCTGACCGAGCGCGCCTTCACGCTGGTGCCGCTGCTGGAGCTGGACGCCGCGCTGGCCATCCCCGGCCGCGGACGCGCCGCCGACTACCTGTCCGGCGTGGGCGCACAGCGCATCGAGAAGGTGTCCACCTGCAAGTGCCTGCGCATGCAGGCCGCCGCTGGCGGGACCGGCAATGGCGGCACCCCTGGCTGACCCCGCCCGGCGGCGCCCGCGGCGCTGCCATCCACCCCACTGAAGCCCGGAGCGCCATGCTCGATCACCTGCGCCGCATCGTCGTCGAAGGCCCCGTCGGATCCGGCAAGACCTCGCTGGCCCAGCGCCTGGCGCGCACGCTGCACGCCCAGGAACTGCCCGACAGCGCGCGCCGCAGCCCCTTCCTCGAACCCTTCTACCGGGACCCCGCGCGCCATGCGCTGGCGCTGCAGCTGTGGTGCCTGACCCAGCGCGCGGTGCAGCTGCAGCAATGGCAGGCGGGGGTGCTGGCCGGCCAGCGCATGGTCACCAATTTCCTGATGGCCAAGGACCGGCTGCACGCGGCGCTGACGCTGTCCGACGACGAACTGGCGCTCTACGACGCCATCGCCGCACGCCTTGACCTGCCGCCGCAGCGCGCCGACCTAGTGATCGTGCTGCAGGCCACCCCGTCGCTCTTGCGCGAGCGCATCGTGCGCCGCGGCGAGCCTGGCGAGGCCGGCATCGACGAACACTACCTGCAGCGCCTGGCCGGCGCCTACGGCGAATTGTTCCACCGGTACGACGACGCCCCGGTGCTGGTCATCGACACCGCCCACTTCAATCCGGTGGACAATGATGACGATTTCCGTACACTACTGTCGCGCATCGAACACATGCGCGGCCGCAAGGCTTTTCTTAATCTCGCTGCGCCCTGACAGGCTCCGCCTGCCAGACCCAACACAATAACGACGGCTGTCGTTGCCGCGCGGGCGGCCCTCCCGGCACCGGCAAAGCCGTCCTATACGGGCACTGCCATGAGCTACCTCCTCGATCCCTCCCGCAAGACCATCACGATTCCCAAACTGCAGGCAATGCGTGACGCCGGCGAGAAAATCGCCATGCTGACCGCGTACGACTCCAGCTTCGCCGCGCTGCTCGACTACTGCGGCGTGGAAATGATCCTGGTCGGCGACTCGCTGGGCAATGTGATGCAGGGCCAGCAGACCACGCTGCCGGTCACGCTGGAACAGATGGCCTACCACACCGAATGCGCGGCGCGCGGCAACCAGACCGCGCTGCTGCTGACGGACCTGCCGTTCGGCACCTATCCCACGCCTGAGGCCGCGTTTGCCAGCGCGGTCACGCTGATGAAGGCCGGCGCGCAGATGGTCAAGCTCGAAGGCGGCGACTGGCTGGCGCCCATCGTCAAGTTCCTGGTCGAGCGCAGCATCCCGGTATGCGCGCATATCGGCCTGACGCCGCAGTCGGTGCACGCGCTGGGCGGCTTCAAGGTGCAGGGCAAGACCAACGCCGGCGCGGCCCAGCTCAAGCGCGACGCGCTGGCACTGCAGGCCGCCGGCGCGCAGGTGGTGCTGATGGAGGCGGTGCCCGCGGCGCTGGCCGGCGAGATCACGCAATCGCTGACGGTGCCCACCATCGGCATCGGCGCGGGCGCGGACTGCACCGGCCAGGTGCTGGTGCTGCAGGACATGCTCAATATCTACCCGGGCCGCAAGGCCAAGTTCGTGCGCAACTTCATGGACGGCCAGACCTCGATCGAGGCAGCCGTGCGCGCCTACGTGGCCGCCGTCAAGGACGGCAGCTTCCCCGCCGCCGAGCACACCTTCTCCGCCTGACCCGGTGGAGATCGGCACCGCCACCGCCGACGCCTTCCGCCTGCTGGCCAGCGGCGACGCCGGCCTGTGGTTCATCGTCTGGACCTCGCTGATGGTGGCGGTGCTGGGGCTGGCCCTCGCCACGGTGCCGGCCATCGCCGCGGCCTGGCTGATCGCCACGCGGCAGTTTCCCGGCCGGCGCGCGGTGGTGGTGGTGGCGCAGGCCTTCCTGTCGTTCCCGACCGTGCTGGTCGGGCTGGTCCTCTACCTGCTGCTGACGCGCCAGGGCCCGCTGGGCAGCCTGCACCTGCTGTTCACGCCGGCGGGCATGGTGCTGGGGCAGGCGGTGATCGGCTTCCCGGTGGTGCTGGCGTTTGCGCTGTCGACCCTGCAGGGCGCCGACGTGCGCCTGCGCGAGACCGCCTGGGTGCTGGGCGCGGGGCGCTGGCGCACCTTCGTGACCGTGATCCGCGAGCTGCGCTTCGGGCTGATGGCGGCGGTGGTCGCCGGCTTCGGGCGCGTGATTGCCGAGGTCGGCTCGGCGCTGATGATCGGCGGCAATATCGAAGGCTCCACCCGCACCATCACCACGGCCATTGCGCTGGAAACCAGCAAGGGCGAGTTCGCGCAGGGCATTGCGCTGGGCATCGTGCTGGTGGCGCTGGCGCTGCTGGTCAATATCGGCATGGCCTGGCTGCAGGGTGCCGGAGGCTTCCGCCGATGACACCCTCCGCTGCCCATGACCACAGCCCGCTGCTGACCGTGCGCGGGCTGGCGCGCACCATCGGCCTGCGCAAGCTCTTTGCGATCGACAGGCTGGTGATCCCGCGCGCCACCGCGATCGTGCTGACCGGCATGAACGGCGCCGGCAAGACCACGCTGCTGCGCATGCTGGCCGGGCTGGAGCCGGCACCCGGCGCCAGCGCGCAGTGGACCGACGCCCAGGGCCAGGCGCGCGACGCACCCCTCACCCCGCTGCCGCCGGCGTTGCGCCAGCGCATTGCCTACCTGCACCAGCACCCTTACCTGTTCCGCACCTCGGTGCGCGAAAACATCGCCTACGGCCTGCACGCACGCGGGCTGCCGCGCGACGAGATCGCCCGCCGCGTGGGCGAAGCGCTGGGCTGGGCCGGCGTGTCGCACCTGCAGGACACCGCGCCCGAATACTTGTCCGGCGGCGAGATCCAGCGCGTGGCGCTGGCGCGCGCCAAGGTGCTGGAGCCGGAGTTGCTGCTGCTGGATGAGCCCACCTCGAGCCTGGACGGCCATGCGCGCGAGCAGGTGATTGCGCTGGTCGGCGACCTGGCCGCCGAAGGCCGCACCGTGGTGATGATCTGCCACGACCGCGAGCTGATCAACCTGCCGGGCGTGGTGCGCTGGAAGCTGGGCGACGGCGTGCTGGACACGCACCACCCTTAGTCTTCGGGCTTACTGACTCAGCGTCGCCGGCATCGCGCCGCGCAAGGCGTTGACCAGGACGATGGCCTCGGCGCGCGCGAGCATCGCGCGCGTGATCACGGCTTCCGTCACCGCTTCGCCCGGGGCGCCCAGCGCCGCCCCACCCTCGTCCAGCACCACCGCGCGCATCACGCCGGGCAAGATGTCGGCCGACAGCGGCGGCGTCAGCCAGCGGCCATCGATGCGGACAAAGACCGAGCTGCGCCCGCCTTCCAGCAGTTCACCGCGCGTGTTGAAGAACAGGCGGTCAAAGCCGCCGGCACGCTCGGCGGCCTGCCAGCCCGCATCGAACACTGCGCGCGCGCTGGTCTTGTGGCGGCGCAGCGGATCGGCGGCGGGCAGCGGTTCCGGGGCGATGTCGATCCCGACCGGCCCCGCCGGCATGGGCGCCAGCGCGCCGCTGGCAAACGCGAGCGTGCCGGCCTTGGCCACGCTCAGGCGCAGGCGCCACGTGCCTGCGCCCAGTTGCGCCACCTGTGCGGCCACGGCCGCGCGCGCCGCGTCGGCATCGAAGGCAAAGCCGAACGCCAGCGCCGAGGCCCCGATCCGCGCCAGGTGCCGCGCCAGGTAGCGGCACTCGCCATCCTGCACGCGCATGGTCTCGAACAGCGTGAAGGCGGGGTCGTGCCGGGTCAGGAAGCGCGCCTTCCAGCCGCATTCGGCAAACTCCTCCGCCGCCACGCTGTCATGGACGATGCCGCCGCCCACGCCCATCTCGCCGGCGCGCAGGCGGTTGGCCGCGGCGGGTGCCAGCACCAGCGTGCGGATCGCCACCGACAGCGCGAACTGGCCGGCTGCGGCATCACCGGCCGGTGCATCGATCCAGCCGATCGCCCCGGTGTACAGCCCGCGCGGCGTGCCTTCCAGTTCGGCAATGATCTGCATGGTGCGCCGCTTGGGCGCGCCGGTGATCGAACCGCACGGGAACAGCGCCGCCATCAGCGCGCCAAAGCGCGTGCCGGGCCGCGCCGTCGCGGTCACGGTGGAGGTCATCTGCAGCACCGCGCCAAACGGCTGCACCGCAAAGCGCTCCGGCACCGCCACGCTGCCCGGCTGCGCGATGCGCCCCAGGTCGTTGCGCAGCAGGTCGACGATCATCACGTTCTCGGCGCGGTTCTTGGCATCGGCGGCCAACGCGGCGGCGGCCTGCGCGTCGCGCGCGGCATCGCCCGAGCGCGGCGCGGTGCCCTTCATCGGCCGGGTCAGCAGGTGGCCCTGGCCGTCGTGGCGCACGAACAGCTCGGGCGACAGCGACAGCACCGTGGCGCCATCCGGCAGGCTGGCCAGCACGCCATACGGCACCGGCTGCGCGGCGCGCAGCGCGGCATACAGCGCCACCGGGTCGCCAAAGGCATCGAAGTGCAGGCGCTGGGTGTAATTGACCTGGTAGGTGTCGCCGGCTTCGATCCACTGGTGGATGCGGGCGATGGCGTCGTCGAAGGCCTCGCGGGAGGTATCGGAGGCCACGTCCATCAGGCCCGCTGGCTTCGGGTCGGCTTTCGACTGCAGCCACGCCGTGACCGCCGCGGCATCGAGCCGGCGCAGGTTGCGGAACCACAGCAGGCGCAGCGCGCCGTCGTGGAACGGCATCTCGTTACCGGTATGCACCGGGGCATCGACCAGTGCGCCGCCGAATTCGTAGGGGGCAAACAGGGTGGCATGCCAGCCCTGGCGCCAGCCGTCGGCAAGCATCGCGTCGAGCTGCGCGATGTCGCTGCCGGCGGGCAGCACGTCTTCGCGGATGAGGCCGGTGTAGAGGCGTGATGCGGCTTGCGCCGCCGGGGCCGTGGCGTCGTCGAGAAGAGCGAAGACTTCTCCTCCCCCTGGCTGGGTGCCCCCCTCTCCCGCTCGCGGGAGAGGGGCCGGGGATACCGGGGGTGAGGGCGGGGGCTGGATGCTTGCTACCACGGGGAAATCGTCTGAAAAGAAGCGGCGGGGCCAACCCTGGCATTATCGCGCGCCAAAAACAAAACCGGCCACGCTCGCACGTGGCCGGTCCGATACTGCAAACCCGGTCAGCTGAAGAAGCTCTTCACCTTGTCCAGCCAGGATTGCTCCTGCGGGCTGTGGCGCGAGCCGCCCTCATGCACCGAGCGGTCGAACTGGCGCAGCATGTCCTTCTGCGCCTCGGTCAGCTTGACCGGCGTCTCCACGTTCACATGCACATAGAGGTCGCCCGGATAGCCCGAGCGCACGCCCTTGATGCCCTTGCCGCGCAGGCGGAAGGTCTTGCCGGACTGGGTGGCTTCAGGCACCGGGAAGGTGGCCTTGCCGCTCAGCGTCGGCACTTCCAGGTCGCCGCCCAGCGCCGCGGTGGCGAAGGAGATCGGCATCTGGCAGTGCAGGTCGTCGCCGTCGCGCTCGAACATCGGGTGCTGCTTGATGTGGACTTCCACATACAGGTCGCCCGGGGGGCCGCCGTTGATGCCCGGCTCGCCGTTGCCCGACGAGCGGATGCGCATGCCTTCGTCGATGCCGGCCGGGATCTTCACTTCCAGCGTCTTCTGCGACTTCAGCTTGCCCTGGCCGTGGCACTTGGTGCAGGGCTTGGGGATGAACTTGCCGCTGCCGTGGCACTTCGGGCAGGTCTGCTGCATGGTGAAGAAGCCCTGCGACACGCGCACCTGGCCGGCGCCGTGGCAGGTCGGGCAGGTTTCCACGCTCGAGCCCGGCTCCGCGCCATTGCCGTGGCAGTGGTCGCAATCGTCCCAGTGCGGCACGCGGATCTGCGCCTCGTGGCCGTGCGCGGCCTGCTCCAGCGAGATCTCCATGCTGTAGCGCAGGTCGGCGCCGCGATAGGCCTGCGGGCCGCCGCCACCGCGGCGGCCACCGGCCTGCTGGCCGAAGATGTCGCCGAAGATGTCGCCGAAGGCCTCGGCAAAGCCGCCGTAGCCCTGGCCGCCGCCGAAGCCGCCAGCCATGTTCGGATCCACGCCGGCATGGCCATACTGGTCGTAGGCTGCCTTCTTCTCGGCGTCGGAAAGCATCTCGTAGGCCTCTTTGACCTCCTTGAATTTTTCCTCGGATTCCTTGTTGTCCGGATTGCGGTCCGGGTGGTACTTCATCGCGAGCTTGCGATAAGCCTTCTTGATCTCTTCGTCGCTCGCGTTCTTGCCTACCCCGAGCACTTCGTAATAGTCACGTTTTGCCATGGTGGCTCAAACCCTTTTGGCCGGCACGCGCATGCGGAGCGATACCGGCGAATAGCAAAAAAGCCGAGCGAGGCATCCGACGGCGGTTTCCCGCTGGGTCCGATGGCCGCGCCCGGCGTCGGGGCGGGAGCGGTGCCGGCCAGTGCCTGCACCGCCGCCCGCGTGTCCCGATTACTTCTTGTCGTTGACTTCCTTGAATTCGGCGTCCACAACGTTGTCGTCCTGCGGCTGCGCCTGCTGGCCACCGGCCGCGCCGGCACCGGCAGCAGCACCGGCCGTGGCACCTTCGCCAGCCTTGGCCTGCATGTCGGCGTAGACCTTCTCGCCCAGCTTCTGGCTGACTTCGGACAGCGCATTGACCTTGGCGTCGATCTCGGCCTTGTCGCCGCCGCGTGCGGCGTCTTCCAGTGCCTTGATCGCGGCTTCGATCTTTTCCTTCTCGCCCGCGTCCAGCTTGTCGCCGTACTCGGTCAGCGCCTTCCTGGTCGAGTGGATCAGCGCGTCGGCCTGGTTACGGGCGTCAGCCAGCTCGCGGGCCTTCTTGTCTTCCTCGGCGTTGGCCTCGGCGTCCTTGACCATGCGCTGGATCTCGTCTTCCGACAGGCCCGAGTTCGCCTTGATGGTGATCCGGTTTTCCTTGCCGGTCGCCTTGTCCTTGGCGCCCACGTGCAGGATGCCGTTGGCGTCGATGTCGAACGACACTTCGATCTGCGGCGTGCCACGCGCTGCGGGCGGAATGCCTTCCAGGTTGAACTCGCCCAGCAGCTTGTTGCCGGAGGCCATTTCACGCTCGCCCTGGAACACCTTGATGGTCACCGCCGGCTGGTTGTCGTCGGCGGTCGAGAACACCTGCGCATGCTTGGTCGGGATGGTGGTGTTCTTGGTGATCATCTTGGTCATCACGCCGCCCAGGGTCTCGATCCCCAGCGACAGCGGTGTCACGTCCAGCAGCAGCACGTCGGTACGGTCGCCCGACAGCACCGAACCCTGGATCGCGGCACCGACGGCCACGGCTTCATCCGGGTTCACGTCCTTGCGCGCTTCCTTGCCGAAGAACTCCTTGACCTGCTCCTGCACCTTGGGCATGCGGGTCATGCCGCCGACCAGGATCACGTCGTCGATGTCGCTGACCTTGACGCCCGCGTCCTTGATGGCGATGCGGCACGGCTCGATGGTGCGCGTGATCAGCTCTTCCACCAGGGATTCGAGCTTGGCGCGGGTCATCTTCAGGTTCAGGTGCTTCGGACCCGAGGCATCGGCCGTGATGTACGGCAGGTTGATCTCGGTCTGCTGCGAGCTCGACAGTTCGATCTTGGCCTTTTCAGCGGCTTCCTTCAGGCGCTGCAGCGCGAGCACGTCCTTGGACAGGTCCACGCCCTGGTCCTTCTTGAACTCGCTGATGATGTAGTCGATGATGCGCTGGTCGAAGTCTTCGCCGCCCAGGAAGGTGTCGCCGTTGGTCGACAGCACTTCGAATTGCTTCTCGCCGTCCACGTCCGCGATCTCGATGATCGAGATGTCGAAGGTGCCGCCGCCGAGGTCATACACGGCAATCTTGCGGTCGCCCTTCTCGTTCTTGTCCATGCCAAACGCCAGCGCAGCCGCGGTCGGCTCGTTGATGATGCGCTTGACGTCCAGGCCGGCGATGCGGCCGGCATCCTTGGTGGCCTGGCGCTGCGAGTCGTTGAAGTAGGCCGGCACGGTGATCACGGCTTCGGTCACCGGCTCGCCGAGGTAGTCCTCGGCCGTCTTCTTCATCTTGCGCAGCACTTCGGCGGACACCTGCGGCGGCGCCAGCTTCTGGTCGCGCACCGACACCCATGCGTCGCCGTTGTCGGCGCGGGCGATGGAGTACGGCATCAGGCCGATGTCCTTCTGGACTTCCTTCTCTTCGAACTTGCGGCCGATCAGGCGCTTGACCGCGTACAGGGTGTTGCGCGGATTGGTGACGGCCTGGCGCTTGGCCGGCGCGCCGACCAGGATTTCGCCGTCTTCCATGTAGGCGATGATCGACGGAGTGGTGCGGGCACCCTCCGAGTTTTCGATGACCTTGGGGGTGTTGCCTTCCAGGATCGCGACGCAGCTATTGGTGGTACCGAGGTCGATACCGATGATCTTACCCATTTATTCTCTCCTCTTGAGCCAGCGCTAACCGCGCGGCTGCAATTCATCCTGAGGCCGAAATGTGGCCGTCCGGGGGCTTTTCAAGGGCAGAACCGGCAAATCCGAGTAATTTTCTCGGTTTCTGCACGCTTACAACGGCATCCGCCGCCGCAGGTTAAGCCGGCGACGCGGCGCGGTCGTCGCAAGTGGCTTACTCCATACCTCCAGGCGCGTCGCGATCGCGCTGCCACAACACGTCCGAACCGCCCCCGGCCCGGTTCAGCACCCGCCCCAGCACGAACATCAGGTCCGACAGCCGGTTCAGGTACTGGCGCGGGGCCTCGTTCAGCGGCTCGGCCGCGCCCAGCGCCACCAGCGCGCGTTCGGCACGGCGGCACACGGTGCGGCAGACATGGGCCTGCGCCGCGGCGCGGCTGCCGCCCGGCAGGATGAATTCGGCCAGCCGCGGCAGGTTGGCGTTGTAGTCGGCCAGCCAGGTGTCGAGCTGCGCCACCTGTTCGGCCTTGAGCAGGGTATAGCCCGGAATGGACAGCTCGCCACCCAGGTCGAACAGGTCATGCTGGATATGCAGCAGCGCGGCGCGCACGTCGTCCGGCAGGACCTCGGTCAGCAGCACGCCGACGTGGCAGTTGAGCTCGTCGACGTCGCCGATGGCGGCGATGCGCAGGCTGTCCTTGCCGGTGCGGCTGCCGTCGCCCAGGCCGGTGGTGCCGGCGTCGCCGGTGCGGGTGGCAATCTTGGACAGGCGGTGGCCCATGCCGGTCTCCTCGTAAGCGTGTGGTAGTCGTGGTCCGCCCTGCAACGCGGGGCGCCAGGGGGAAAGACGCATTATCGCGCCGGACCGCCTCGGCGGGCCAAGCTCTTGTGTCCCGGCGCTTGCTGTGCGGCTATCGGCCAGTACCTGCCGGCCGCCGGCCGCCGCGGCGCCCCGCCAGGGTGCATGAGCCGCCGCGCGGCGTAGAATGCCGGTAGCCCCCATTCATCGTCCATTCGATAACCGGGTCGCGCCCCTGCCGGCCAGACCGGAGCTTGCTCCGGAGCGCCGCCGCCGGCACCACCGTCGCGCCGACCCGCCGGAGACCCGCATGAACCACCCCACGCCGCCCGCCACCCTCGCCCGCCGTCCGCTGCCGCCCGCCTTCAGCGAAGCCCTGGCGGCGCGCTTCGGCGACCGCTTCACCAACTCCGCCGGCGTGTGCGAACACCACGGCCGCGATGAATCCCCGTTCCCGCCGGCCGCGCCCGACGCCGTGGTCTTCGCCCACAGCACCGAGGAAGTGGCCGAGGTGGCGCGCCTGTGCAACCAGCATGGCGTGCCGCTGATCCCGTACGGCGCCGGCTCGTCGCTGGAAGGCCACCTGCTGGCCGTGGCAGGCGGCATCAGCCTGGACCTGTCGCAGATGAACCGCGTGCTCGCGGTGCAGCCCGAGGACCTGACCGTGACCGTGCAGCCCGGCGTCACGCGCAAGCAGCTGAACCAGGAAATCAAGGACACCGGCCTGTTCTTCCCGATCGACCCGGGCGCCGACGCCTCGCTGGGCGGCATGTGCGCCACGCGCGCCTCCGGGACCAACGCGGTGCGCTACGGCACCATGCGCGAGAACGTGCTGGCGCTGACGGTGGTGACCGCCGACGGCCGCGTGATCCGCACCGGCACGCAGGCGCGCAAGTCGGCGGCGGGCTACGACCTGACCCGGCTCTTTATCGGCAGCGAAGGCACGCTCGGCATCATCACCGAGGTGACGGTGCGGCTCTACCCGCAGCCCGAGGCGATCTCCGCCGCGGTGTGCGCCTTCCCCAGCATGGGCAGCGCGGTGCAGGCGGTGATCCAGACGATCCAGCTGGGCGTGCCGGTGGCGCGCGTGGAGTTTGTCGATGCGCTGGCGATCCGCGCCATCAACCGCCACGACAGCCTGACCCTGCCCGAGACCCCGCACCTGTTCTTCGAATTCCACGGCACCGAGGCCGGCGTGCGCGAGCAGGCCGAGACCGTGCAGCAGATCACCGCCGAGTACGGCGGCCAGGGCTTCGAATGGGCCACCCGCCCGGAGGACCGCAGCCGGCTGTGGAACGCACGCCATACCGCGTACTTCGCCATGCTGCAGCTCAAGCCGGGCTGCAAGTCGGTGACCACCGACGTGTGCGTGCCGATCTCGCGCCTGGCCGACTGCGTCACCGAGACCGAGAAGGACCTGAACGCCTCGGCGCTGCCCTGCCCCATCGTCGGCCATGTCGGCGACGGCAACTTCCACGTGGCGATCCTGGTCGACCCCGGCAAGCCCGAGGAAATGGCCGAGGCCGAGGCCATCAACCAGCGCATCGTCGAGCGCGCGCTGGCGATGGGCGGCACCTGCACCGGCGAGCACGGCGTGGGCCTGCACAAGCAGCGCTTCCTGGTGGAAGAACACGGCGAGGACGCGCTCGACCTGATGCGCGCGATCAAGGATGCGCTGGACCCCAACCACATCCTGAACCCGGGCAAGATCTTCAGCGCCACGCGCGCGGGCACGCAGTAAGGCGTACCGGGCAGATGGCCTCCATGTTCAACCGCGTCCCGCCGCTGCACCTGCTGATCGCCTTCGAGGCCGCGGCGCGCCTGGGCAGCTTCGCGCGCGCGGCCGAAGAGCTGTCGGTCACGCCCAGCGCGGTCTCGCACCGCATCAAGAACCTTGAGGAGCTGTGGGGCGAAGACCTGTTCGTGCGCGCCAACGCGGCGCTGCGGCTGACCGCCGCCGGCACGCGCTACCTGCGCAACGTGCAGGACGCGCTCAAGTCGCTCAACGAGCTGGCGCGGCCCGAGTACAACAAGCTGCGCACCCGGCTGCGGGTGGCGATCCCGCCCACCTTCGGGCGCCAGCACCTGGTGCCGCGCCTGCCTGAGTTCGGCGCGCTGTATCCGCATATCGACCTCGAGCTGCACCTGGCGATCCCGTTCCTGGACGTCAAGGCCGAGGACACCGATGTCGAGATCCGCTACGGCACCGGCCGCTACCCCGACCTGAAGACCACCCGGCTGCTGGTCGAGCCGGTGTTCCCGGCCTGCGGCCGCGAGTACTACGAGCGCGTCAACGGCCGCGCCATCACCAAACCCGAGCACCTGCACGGCCTGGTGCTGCTGCGCAGCCCGCTGGAGCCGTGGAAGCCGTGGTTCGAGAGCGCCGGGCTGGACTGGGCCGAGCCGCAGACCGGCCCGCAGTTCAACGACATCGGCCTGATGCTGGAGGCGATCGCGTCCAACCAGGGCGTGGCGCTGGTACGCCAGCGCATGGCGCGGCACTGGCTGTCGCTGGGGCAGATGGTGCGGCTGCTCGATGTGGAATCGGTCTCGCCGCACGGCTACTACATCGTCGAGCGCGAACAGGCCCCGCTCAAGCCCGAGGCGCGCTACTTCGTCGACTGGCTGCTGAGCCTGGACTGGTAGGAGACCGCCCCCATGGAAATCCGCCTGCTGACCCCCGCCGATGCCGCCGCCTTCCAGGCGCTGCGGCTGCAAGGCCTGGCCGAAGCGCCGGAGGCCTTCGCCGCCAGCCTGGAGGAGGAACAGGACCGGCCGCTGGAAGCCGTCGCCGGGCGCCTGGACGCGACCGAGGGCAAGGCCGTGTTCGGCGCCTTCGTTGACGGCACCGACGACACCGCGCTGGCCGGCGTGGTCGGGGTGATGCGCGAGGAAAACGCCAAGCACCGGCACAAGGCCTTTATCTGGGGCATGTACGTGGCCCCGGGCTGGCGCGACCGCAAGCTCGGCCGCGCGCTGATGGACCGGGCCATGGAACAGGCCGCCGCCATGCCGGGCGTGCGCCAGGTGACGCTGTGCGTCAATGCCGGCAGCGCGGGCGCGGTGCGGCTGTATGAGTCGCTCGGCTTCGTGCGCACGGGGCTGGAGCCGGATGCGCTGTACGTCGCGCCGCACTTCCACGACAAGCTCGACATGGTCTGCTTCCTGCCGCAGCCGCCGGCACGCTGAGTCCGGCCGGGCCGCCTTCCCTGCACCCGCGCCGCGGTGTACGCTGGACTTGCGTCCCATGCCAGGAGTGATTTCCCGCGCAGCCATGATGAGCATTTTTGATCGGCCTGCCATGCGGAATTCACGTCTCCCGTGGTGCCCGCGCCAGGTGCCCTGCGCTATAGTCACCCGTCCCCCGCGGCAGGCCCTGCATTGCCGCGACCGGCAGGCCGCGCACCGGCCGCCATCCAGGAGGCCCCACAGGAGTCGTTCATGAATGCCCCGCACGAAGCCCAAACCATCGCCCCCGACGGCGCCCATGCCACGGCCGAAGGCCGCCGCAGCGCGCTGCTGGCCGGCCTGGCGCAGATCCTGCCGGATGCCGCGCTGCTGTGGAAGCCGGAAGACACCGTCCCCTATGAATGCGACGGCCTGGCCGCGTACCGCCAGGTGCCGATGGCCGTGGCCCTGCCCGATACCGAGGAACAGGTCTGCGCGATCCTGCGCCTGTGCCACAAGCTGGGCGTGCCGGTGGTGCCGCGCGGCGCCGGCACCAGCCTGTCGGGCGGCGCCATGCCGATCGCCGAGGGCCTGGTGCTGTCGCTGGCCAAGTTCAAGCGCATCCTGTCGGTCGATCCGTACTCGCGCACCGCGGTGGTCCAGCCGGGCGTGCGCAACCTGGCGATCTCGGACGCCGCCGCACCCCACAACCTGTACTACGCGCCGGACCCGTCCTCGCAGATCGCCTGCACCATCGGCGGCAACGTCAGCGAGAACTCCGGCGGCGTGCACTGCCTGAAGTACGGCCTGACCGTGCATAACGTGCTGCGCGTGCGCGCGGTGACGATGGAGGGCGAGGTGGTGGTATTCGGCTCCGAGGCCCCCGACTCGCCGGGCCTGGACCTGCTGGCGGTGCTGATCGGCTCCGAAGGCATGCTGGCCGTGGTCACCGAGGTCACGGTGCGCCTGATTCCCAAGCCGCAGCTGGCGCAGGTGATCATGGCCTGCTTCGACGATGTCGAGAAGGGTGGCAATGCGGTGGCCGACGTGATCGCCGCCGGCATCATCCCGGCCGGGCTGGAAATGATGGACAAGCCCGCCACCGCCGCGGTCGAGCAGTTTGTGCATGCGGGCTATGACCTGGATGCCGCCGCCATCCTGCTGTGCGAATCCGACGGCACCCCGGAAGAAGTGGCCGAGGAGATCGAACGCATGAGCGCGGTGCTGACGGCATCGGGCTGCACCCGCATCGTGGTCTCGCAGAACGAAGCCGAGCGCCTGCGCTTCTGGAGCGGCCGCAAGAACGCCTTCCCCGCAGCCGGCCGGATCTCGCCGGACTACTACTGCATGGACGGCACCATCCCGCGCAAGCACATCGGCACGTTGCTCAGGCGCATCGAAGCCATGGAGCGCAAGTACGGCCTGCGCTGCATCAACGTGTTCCATGCCGGCGACGGCAACATGCACCCGCTGGTGCTGTTCGATGGCTCGGACCAGGACGAATGGCACCGCGCCGAGCTGTTCGGCGCCGACATCCTTGAAACCTGCGTGGAACTGGGCGGCACCGTCACCGGCGAGCACGGCGTGGGCGTGGAGAAGCTCAACTCGATGTGCGTGCAGTTCTCGCCCGCCGAGCGCGACGCCTTCTTCGGCGTCAAGGCCGCCTTCGACCCGGCACGGCTGCTCAACCCGGACAAGGCCATCCCCACGCTGGCGCGCTGCGCGGAATACGGCAAGATGCATGTGAAGCGGGGCCTGCTGCCGCACCCAGAGCTGCCGCGCTTCTGAGCCACGCCATGTCCAGCCCACGCCGACGCCAGCAGCAGGAAGCGTTCATCCGCCAGCGCCTGGGCCAGCCCGAGACCGGCTGGCGCCAGCGCTGGTACACCATCATCTTCGAGGCCGATACCCGCGAGGGCCGGCTCTTCGATGTCGCGCTGCTGCTGGCCATTGTCGCCAGCGTGATGGTGGTGATGCTCGACAGCCTGCCCGCGGTGAACAACCGCCTGGGGCTGCCGTTCACCGTGCTGGAATGGATGTTCACGCTGTTCTTCACGGCCGAGTACGTGATGCGCATCCTGGTGGTGCGCCGGCCGTGGCGCTATGTGTTCAGCTTCTACGGCATCATCGACTTCGTCTCGATCATGCCGACCTGGCTGGCCTTCTTCCTGCCCGAGCTGCATTTCCTGATCGACGTGCGCCTGCTGCGGCTGCTGCGCGTGTTCCGGATCCTGAAGCTGACTGTGTACTTCGAGGAAGCCGAGATCCTGTACCGCGCACTGGTCAACAGCCGGCGCAAGATCTTCGTGTTCCTGGGCACGGTGTTCATCATCACGGTGATCCTGGGCACGGTGATGTACGTGGTGGAAGGTCCGCAGCACGGCTTCACCAGCATCCCGGTCAGCATGTACTGGGCGGTGGTGACGCTGACCACCACGGGCTTCGGCGACATGGTGCCCAAGACCCCGCTGGGGCAGTTCATCACCTCGCTGACCATCCTGCTGGGCTACGGCATCATCGCCTTCCCCACCGGCATCGTCGGCGCCGAGCTGGCTGCCAGCATCCTGAAGCGGCCGCTCACCACGCGCAACTGTACCCATTGCCTGACCGAGGGCCACGAACCCGACGCCGGCTACTGCAAGCATTGCGGCAGCCAACTGCCCGAATACCAGAACGACCGGCCGGAAGTGCCCGGCGGACCTGCCGGCTCCTGAGCCGGCCTTCCCTACCCCACGACGCATATGCAAGCCACCCTCGACGCCATCCGCGACGCCGTCAGGCAAGCCACCGAGACCCGCACCGCGCTGCGGCTGCGCGGCGGCGGCAGCAAGGACTTCTACGGCCAGCCCGCCGCAGGCCAGCTGCTGGACACGCGCGCCTATGCCGGCATCGTCGACTATGACCCGGCCGAGCTGGTGATCACCGCGCGCTGCGGCACGCCGCTGGCCGAGATCGAGGCGGCGCTGGCCGAAAAGCGCCAGATGCTGGCCTTCGAGCCGCCCCATTTCGCACTGCCGGGCCAGGCCAGCACCGCGACGCTGGGCGGCGCCGTGGCCGCGGGATTGTCGGGCCCGCGCCGGCAGTCGGTGGGCGCGCTGCGCGACTTCATGCTGGGCGCGCAGCTGATGGACGGACGCGGCGAGGTGATGGACTTCGGCGGCCAGGTGATGAAGAACGTGGCGGGCTATGACGTGTCGCGGCTGCTGGCGGGCTCGCTCGGCACGCTCGGGCTGATCCTGCAGGTGTCGGTCAAGGTGCTGCCGGCACCGTTCGACGAGGCCACGCTGCGCTTCGAGCTGGCGCAGGCGGAGGCCATCCGGCAACTGAACCTGTGGGGCGGCCAGCCGCTGCCGCTGGCATCTTCGGCCTGGCACGGGGGCGTGCTGCATGTGCGCCTGGCCGGTGCCACCGCCGCCGTGCGTGCCGCGTGCGCCAGGCTGGGCGGCGAGCGCGTGGACGCCGGGCAAGCCGCGGCGCTGTGGCAATCGCTGCGCGACCAGACCCACCCGTTCTTCGCCCCCGCCCAGGCGGGCCGCGCGCTGTGGCGCCTGGCGGTGCCCACCATCGCCGCGCCGCTGGAGCTGCCCGGCTCACAACTGATCGAATGGGGCGGCGGCCAGCGCTGGTGGCTGCCCGAGGACGGCACCGACAAAACCGATGCCGAAAGCGTGCGCGCCGTGGCGCAGGCCGCCGGCGGCCATGCCACGCTGTTCCGCAACGGCGACAAGTCAGTGGGCGTGTTTACGCCGCTGGCCTCGCCGCTAGCCGCGATCCACCGCCGCCTGAAAGAGACCTTCGACCCGGCCGGCATCTTCAACCCGCAGCGCATGTACCCCGGGCTCTGATCCGGCACGTCCAGGCACCCCCAGGCACAACCTCCCCACACCATGCAAACGAACCTGGCCGATTTTCTTCGCAACACGCCCGAAGGCGAGGAAGCCAAATCCATCGTCGGCAATTGCGTGCATTGCGGCTTCTGCACCGCCACCTGCCCCACCTACCAGTTGCTCGGCGACGAGCTGGACGGGCCGCGCGGGCGCATCTACCTGATGAAGCAGGTGCTGGAAGGCCATGCCATCACCGAAAGCACGCGCCTGCACCTGGACCGCTGCCTGACCTGCCGCAACTGCGAATCGACCTGCCCGTCGGGCGTGCGCTACGGGCGCCTGGTCGATATCGGCCGCAAGCTGGTCGACGACAAGCTCAAGGCCGAAGGCGTGCAGCGCCCCGCCAGCGAGCGCATCACGCGCTGGGCGCTGCGCGAGGGACTGACGCGCCCGGCGCTGTTCGGCACGGCGCTGCGCCTGGGCCAGATGGTGCGGCCACTGCTGCCGGGCACGCTGCGCAACAAGGTGCCGGCGCTGTCCAGCACCGCCGCGCCCGGCACGTGGCCGCGCAATGTGCATGCACGCAAGATGTTGTTGCTCGACGGCTGCGTGCAGCCGGCAATGTCGCCCAACATCAATGCCGCCACTGCGCGTGTGTTCGACCGTGTTGGCGTACAACTGCTGGTGGCACGCGAAGCCGGCTGCTGCGGCGCGATCCGCTTCCACACCGGCGACCACGACGGCGGCCTCGACAATATGCGCCGCAATATCGACGCCTGGTGGCCGCATATCGAGGACGGCGCCGAAGCCATCGTGATGACCGCCTCGGGCTGCGGCGCGATGGTCAAGGACTACGGCCACCTGCTGCGCAACGATGCGAAGTACGCCGAGCGCGCCCGCCGCGTATCGGCGCTGACGCGCGACCTGTCCGAAGTCTTGCCGGACTTTGCCGAAGCGCTGCACGCCCTGGCCGGCGCAGTCCCGCGCGACAACCGGCGCGTGGCTTACCACCCGCCCTGCACGCTGCAGCACGGCCAGCAGATCCGCGGCAAAGTCGAAGCGCTCTTGACCGGCCTCGGCGTGGAAGTCAAACTCTGCGCTGACAGCCACCTGTGCTGCGGCTCGGCAGGCACTTATTCGGTGTTGCAGCCGGAACTGGCCTACCGCCTGCGCGACGACAAGCTCGCCAAACTGCAGGCCACGCAGCCTGAAGCCATCGTCTCGGCCAATATTGGCTGCATCTCGCACCTGCAGAGCGGCACCGGCACCCCGGTGATGCACTGGATCGAACTGGTCGACAAGATGCTCGGCTAGTGCGGGCGGGCAGCATGGGCGGCAGCGCGCATCCCTTCCGGACGCGCGCCGCGCACCTGCGACCAAACGCCACGCCCCCATGCTCCAAAGCTTTGCAATCCTGTTGGTTTTCCAGTCCGTCGGCGAGGTGATCAGCTACGCGCTGACCCTGCCCGTGCCCGGCCCCGTGCTCGGCATGATCCTGCTGTTCGGCTGGCTCGCCTTCGACGACCGCCTGCTGCCCATCATCCAGGGCACCACCACTGAGCTGCTCAAGCACCTGTCGCTGCTGTTCGTGCCGGCCGGCGTCGGCATCATGGTCCATGCCAACCGCATCGAGGGCGAATGGATGCCGATCCTGGTGGCGCTGTTGGTGTCCACGTGGCTGGCCATCGCCACCACCGCCGTGGTCACGCGCATGCTGATGCGCAAGCGCGCCGATGTCCCGCCCGCCGATGCGAAAGGAGAGCAGGCATGATGACGCCCCGCCTCAACGAGATCTGGGTCTACCTGGCCGCGAGCCCGCTGGTCGGGCTGACCGCTACGCTACTGGCCTACGTGTTCGCCTTCCGCATCTATGAGCGTTCGCGCTTCTCGCCGCTGGCCAATCCGGTGATGATCGCGGTGGCGCTGCTGGTCACGGTGCTGACCGTCACCGGCACGCCCTACAAGACCTACTTCGACGGCGCGCAGTTCGTGCACTTCCTGCTGGGGCCGGCCACGGTGGCGCTGGCGGTGCCGCTGTACCTGCAGCTGCCCAAGCTGCGCACCCATGTGTTCCCGCTGCTGGCGGGGCTGGTGGCGGGCTCGGTGGTGGCGGTGGTGTCGGCGGTGGGCATTGCCTGGCTGCTGGGCGCATCGCCCGAGACCGTGCGCTCGCTCGCGCCCAAGTCGGTGACGATCCCGATCGCCATGGGCGTGGCCGAGAAGATCGGCGGGCTGCCGTCGCTGACGGCGGTGCTGGTGATGGCCACCGGCATCATCGGCGCGGTCAGCGCCACCAGCGTGCTGAACCTGCTGCGCATCCGCGACTACACCGTGCGCGGCTTCGCCACCGGCGTGGCGGCGCACGGCATCGGCACCGCGCGGGCCTTCCAGGTCAACCAGGAAGCCGGCGCCTTTGCCGCGCTGGGCATGGGCCTGAACGGCGTGCTGACGGCGATCATGGTGCCGGTGATGGCGGCGTGGATGCCACACTGACACGCTCCTGACAGGACGCTGTCAGCAGCCCCCGCGCATGATGCGAACTCCTCACTCCCCTTCACCTGGAACCAAGGAGTCTGTCATGAGCAACCGTCTGATCAACTGGCTGGAAATCCCCGTCGTCGACATGAACCGCGCGGTCGGCTTCTACGAGGAGGTGTTCAATATCCAGCTGCGCCGCGAGACCATGAGCCAGGTCGATATGGCCGTGTTCCCGCACCCCGACCCGGGCGGCGCGCTGGTGGCCGGCGAGGGCTACCGCCCCAGCAACTACTACGGCGCGGTGCCATACCTGCATGCGCCGGAACTGGATGTGCTGCTGGAGCGCGCCGCGCGCGCCGGCGGCAAGACCGTGTTCGGGCCGCTGCGCCTGCCGGGCGAGATCGGCCGCATCGCCCATATCACCGACAGCGAAGGCAACCGCATCGGGCTGCACGAGCCCGTGGCCGCTTGACCCCGATGGCAAGCCACCCCCGATGAGCCGCCGCGCCGACCGCCTGTTCCAGATCGTGCAGGTGCTGCGCGGCCGCCGCCTGACCACGGCGGCGCTGCTGGCGCAGCGGCTCGGGGTGTCGGAACGCACCGTCTACCGTGATATCCAGGCGCTGTCGCTGTCAGGCGTGCCGGTCGAGGGCGAGGCCGGCATCGGCTACCGGCTACGCGCCGACTTCGATGTCCCGCCGCTGATGTTCACCGCCATGGAAGTGGAAGCGCTGGTCGCCGGCCTGCGCCTGCTGAAAGCCTGGGGCGGCGGCGCGCTGGCCGCCGCGGCCGATCCCGCGCTTGAAAAACTGATGGCCGCGCTGCCGCCGCCGCGCCGGCTGGCGGCGCAGCAAAGCCGCGTGTTCGCACCGGAATACGTCAACCAGGCGCATGTGCGCGAGGCCTTCGACGTGGTGCATGGCGCGCTGGGCGAGCAGAAATTGCTGCTGCTCGACTACTGCGACGTGCAGCAGCGCATCACCGAACGCGTGGTGATGCCGCTGGGCCTGTTCTTCTGGGGCAATGCCTGGCTGCTGGCGGCGTGGTGCACCACGCGCTCGGACTACCGCAGCTTCCGGCTGGACCGCTGCCGTGCCATCCGCATGCTGGACGACCACTTCCACGAAACGCCCGACCGCTCGCTCAATGGTTTCCTGCGCGCGGTGCGCGCCAGCGGCACCTAGGCTCAGGCAGCCGGGTCGGACAGCAGCTTCTCGATATCGGCGCGCAGCTCGTCGGGCTTGGTGGTCGGCGCATAGCGCTTGAACACCGTGCCGTCGCGGCGCAGCAGGAACTTGGTGAAGTTCCACTTGATGCCCTGGGTACCGAGCACGCCACGCTTCTCCGTGGTCAGCCACTGGTACAGCGGATGGGCGTCGGCGCCGTTCACGTCGATCTTGGCGAACATCGGGAAGCGCACCGCAAAGCGCGTTTCGCAGAACTGGCCGATCTGCTGCGCATCGCCCGGTTCCTGCTTGCCGAACTGGTTGCACGGGAAGCCCAGCACCGCCAGGCCGCGCCCGTGGTATTCGTCGTAGAGCTTCTGCAGGCCCTCGTACTGCGGCGTGAACCCGCATTCACTGGCGGTGTTGACGACCAGCATCACCTTGCCCTGGAACTGCGACAGCGGTACCGGCTGGCCGGCCAGCGAGTTGGCTTCGAACTGGTAGACATTGGTCATGGCAGACTCCTTGTGCGTGGCCCAAGCATACCGCCATGCGCACTGGCGTGCACGAATCAGATGACGTTGAGATGCTCGGTGCCGGCACCCAGGTCGGTGTCCTTGGCGCTCGCGCTGTGCAGCTTGATCATCAGGCGCAGGTCGTTGAGCGAGTCGGCGTTGCGCAGCGCGTCCTCGTAGGTGATCTTGCCTTCCTCGTACAGGTCGAACAGCGCCTGGTCAAACGAGACCATGCCCTGCTCGCGCGACTTCTTGATGACTTCCTTGAGCTCGTGGATCTCGCCCTTGAAGATCAGGTCGGCCACCAGCGGCGTGCCGATCATGATCTCCACCGCCGGCACCCGCCCCTTGCGGCCCGCGCGCGGCAGCAGGCGCTGCGAGATCATCGCCTTCAGGTTCAGCGACAGGTCGATCAGCAGCTGCTGGCGCTTTTCCTCGGGGAAGAAGTTGACCACGCGGTCGATCGCCTGGTTGGCGTTGTTGGCGTGCAGCGTGGCCAGGCACAGGTGGCCAGTCTCGGCGTACTGCATCGCGTACTCCATGGTCTCGCGGTCGCGGATTTCGCCGATCAGGATCACGTCGGGCGCCTGGCGCAGCGTGTTCTTCAGCGCCACGTGCCAGGACTCGGTATCGATGCCGACCTCACGCTGCGTGACGATGCAGTTCTGGTGCGCATGCACGTACTCGATCGGATCCTCGATGGTAATGATATGGCCGTACGAATGCGCGTTGCGGTGGTCGAGCATTGCCGCCAGCGTGGTCGACTTGCCCGAGCCGGTGGCGCCGGTCACGATCACCAGCCCGCGCTTGCCCATCACCACCTCATGCAGCGTCGCCGGCAGGTCCAGGTCGGCCACCGAGGGGATGCGCGTATTGATGGTGCGCACCACCATGCCGGCCTTGCCCTGCTGGATAAAGGCCGACACGCGGAAGCGCCCGGCCTTGGGCGCGGTGATCGCAAAATTGCATTCGCGGCTGGTGTCGAAGTCCTGCACCTGGCGCTCGTTCATCACCGAGCGCACCAGGCCCAGCGCCTGGGTCGGGTTCAGCGGCTGCTGCGACACCGGCTTGATCTTGCCGTCGACCTTGATCGCAGGCGGGAAGTCAGAGGTAATGAACAGGTCCGAGCCGCGGTTGCTGACCATCAGCTCCAGCAGGTCGTTGATGTACTTGGCGGCGGATTCGCGATCGAGCATGGCGGTGTCCTGCAAGGGAGCGGGCCTCAGCCCATGAACGCGTCGGGGTTCTTCGCGATGGCGCGCGCGTCGTTGTAGCTGATGACGCTGCGCTTGATCAGGTCAGACAGGCACTGGTCCAGCGTCTGCATGCCCAGCCCGCTGCTGGTCTGCATCATCGAGTACATCTGCGCGATCTTGTTCTCGCGGATCAGGTGGCGGATCGCGGGCGTGGCGATCATGATCTCGTGCGCGGCGGTGCGGCCATTGCCGTCGCGGGTCTTGAGCAGCGTCTGCGAGATCACCGCCTCCAGCGATTCCGACAGCATGGTGCGCACCATGTCCTTCTCTTCGGGCGGGAACACATCGACCACGCGGTCGATGGTCTTGGCCGCGGAACTGGTGTGCAGCGTGCCGAAGACCAGGTGGCCGGTCTCGGCCGCGGTCAGCGCCAGGCGGATGGTTTCCAGGTCGCGCAACTCACCCACCAGGACCACGTCGGGGTCTTCACGCAGTGCCGAGCGCAGCGCGTTGGCAAACGAATGCGTATGCGGCCCCAGCTCGCGCTGGTTGATCAGGCTCTTCTTGGAGCTGTGCACGAATTCGATCGGGTCCTCAACCGTGAGGATGTGGCCCATGTCGTTGTCGTTGCGATGGTCGACCATCGCCGCCAGCGTGGTGGACTTGCCCGAGCCGGTCGGGCCCGTCACCAGCACCAGCCCGCGCGGCTTCATGCACAGGTCGGCAAACACCGCGGGCGCGCGCAGCTCTTCGAGCGAGAGCACCTTGGAGGGAATGGTACGGAACACCGCGGCGGCGCCGCGCTGGGTGTTATAGGCATTGACCCGGAAGCGGGACAGGCCGGCGATCTCGAACGAGAAATCGATTTCGAGGCGTTCTTCGTAGGCCTTGCGCTGGGTGTCGCTCATGATGTCGTACACCATGGCGTGGACATCCTTGTGCGTCATCGAGGCGACGTTGATCCGGCGCATGTCGCCGTGGATCCGCACCATCGGCGGCATGTCCGCGGAGAGATGAAGATCAGACGCCTTGTTCTTGACAGCGAAAGCCAATAGCTGCGCGATGTCCATCTATAATGACCCCACCCTGAGTTATCAGTACTTTGCGTACTTTCTTTTGTATGTTCGCCGGATTATGTCTGTAATTGCCGCCAACTTGCAAGCCGTTCACCAGCGCATCGCGGCGGCCGCACAACAAGCCGGCAGACAGCCCGCGGACATCGCCCTGCTGGCCGTTTCCAAGACCGTTCCCCCCGACCGCATAAGGGCCGCATACGCCGCCGGACAGTTTGCCTTCGGCGAAAACTACGTCCAGGAAGGCGTCGACAAGATCGCCGCGCTGGCCGACCTGCGCCACCGCCTGCAATGGCATTTCATCGGCCCGCTGCAAAGCAACAAGACCCGCCTGGTGGCGGAGCATTTCGACTGGGCGCACGCCGTCGACCGGCTCAGGATCGCCGAGCGGCTGTCGGCCCAGCGCCCGGCCGGCATGGCGGCGCTGCAGGTCTGCATCCAGGTCAATATCAGCGGCGAAGCCAGCAAGAGCGGCGTCGCCCCGGCAGAGGTACCCGCCCTGGCACATGCCGTCGCCGCGCTGCCCGGCCTGCGCCTGCGCGGGCTGATGGCGATCCCCGAGCCCGAGGACGAACCCGCCGCGCAGCGCCGCCCGTTCGCGGCCATGCGCGCCATGCTGCAGGCGCTGCGCGCCGACGGCCTGCATCTCGACACGCTGTCGATGGGCATGTCTGGCGACATGGAAGCCGCCATCGCCGAGGGCGCCAACCTGGTGCGGATCGGCACCGCCATCTTCGGAGCGCGCCAGTACCGGTAGCCCGGCGCGCCCAGTCCATTCCCTTCAAAGCCCCCAACGGATCCCCATGCTCGATACCCTTACCTTTGGCTTTCTCGGCGGCGGCAATATGGCCACCGCACTGATCGGCGGCCTGATCGCCCGCGGCGTGCCGGCCGGCTCGATCCGCGTGGTCGACCCCTTCCCCGAGGCCCAGCAACGCCTGGCGCGCGACCTCGGCGTGCATGCCGCGGGGGCGCCGGATGCCGCCTTCGGCGCCAGCGACGTGCTGGTGCTGGCGGTCAAGCCGCAGCAGTTCCGCGACGCCGCGGCGCAGTTGCTGCCGATCCTGCCGGCCAGCGGCAAGGGCAACCTGGTGATCAGCGTGGCCGCCGGCATCCGGCTGCAGGACATGCAGCGCTGGCTGGACGGGCGCACCCGGCTGGTGCGGGCAATGCCGAATACGCCGGCGCTGGCTGGCATGGGCATGACGGGGCTGGCCGCGCCGGCCGGGCTGTCGGCCGAAGACCGCGCGATTGCCAGCGCCGTGGCCGGGGCCGTCGGCAAGTGCGTGTGGGTGGATGGGGATGACCAGATCGATGCGGTCACCGCCATTTCCGGCAGTGGGCCGGCCTATGTCTTCTACTTTATCGAGGCGATGGAACGCGCTGCCACGGAGCTGGGCCTGACGGCGGAGCAAGGCCGCGAACTGGCAGTGGAGACCTTCCGTGGCGCTGCTACCCTGGCCGGGCAGTCTTCCGAGCCGGTGTCGACGCTGCGTGAGCGCGTGACGTCCAAGGGCGGCACCACCTATGCGGCGCTGACGGCGATGGAGGCTTCGGGTATCAGTGATTCCTTCGTGCGCGCCATGCATGCGGCTGCCGCACGCGGCAAGGAGATGGGGACGGAGTTCGGGAAGGATTGAGGGTGTGGTTTCGGGGCGCTGTGCTTGCGGCGGGCATCTGGCGATGAGTTGCCGGCCCCGGTTTCGCCCCTAAAGGGGCGACCTACTTTTGTCCAAGCGACAAAAGTAGGCAAAAACGCGTCGCCTATGCGGCTGGCAATCAATTGCACGGCGTTGGTAGTTCACACGGTGGTGCTTGCCGTTCTGGCGTGGTTGCCCGTTCGACCCTGCTACGCCATGTGAGTCAGGGACAGTGCCTCCGTTAACCCACTATTGAACGATCCCCATGCAGGGTGTAGGCCGCCTGCTGCAAACGGCATCGCGGGGACGCCTACGGCTGCTACGCAGGCTCAATATGCGTTGACGGTCATTGGGCGCTTGCCAGCTCCCACGACATCTCACGGCCCGAGAGCGGGGCGCGTTCATTCCAGCTTTCTGTCGCTCGGACAGAAAGTGACTCGCCGGCTACGCCGGCGAAACAGCCACGCCCGCCAAGGACGACAACAACTCAAACCACCCGGCAAGCATCACCGAATCGCATAAGCCACCGCCGTCCCCGCAAACACACAGGCCCCCAGCCAGTTGTTATGCCGGAACGCCGCAAAACACCGCATCCGGTCCCGATCGCGAATCAGCGTGTAGTGATACCCGGCGCAACCCGCAGCCGCCACCAGCCCCACCCAGTAAGGCCACCCCAGCCCCAGCAGCACCCCCGCCCACGCCATCAGCGCCAGGAAAGCAGCGTAGCAGAGCATGATCGCCGCCACGTCGAAGCGGCCAAAGGTAATGGCTGAAGTCTTCATGCCGATCAGGAGGTCGTCGTCACGATCGACCATCGCATACGCCGTGTCATACGCCACCGCCCAGAACACATTGGCCAGCAGCATCATCCACGCCACCGGCGGCACCTGGTCCTGGATCGCGGCAAACGCCATCGGGATACCAAAGCCAAACGCGATGCCAAGATAAGCCTGCGGAATCGCAAAGAAGCGCTTGAAGAACGGGTAAGTGCCCGCCACCACCGCCGCCACCACCGCCAGCCATTTGGTCAGCGCATTGAGCGGCAGCACCAGCGCAAAGGCCACCAGCGCCAGCACGGCGGCCACGGCCAGCGCTTCCCATGCGGCGATCTTGCCCGCGGTCAGCGGCCGCTCCCTGGTGCGCTTGACGTGCTTGTCGAAGTCGCGGTCGGCCCAGTCATTGATGGCGCAGCCAGCCGAGCGCATCAGGAAGGTGCCCGCCACGAAGATCCAGAACAGCCCCCATGCCGGCGGCCCGCCCGCAGCCATCCACATGGCCCACAGCGTCGGCCACAGCAGCAGCAGCGTGCCGATCGGCTTGTCGATGCGCACCAGGCGCGCGTAGAGGGAAAGGCGTTCAAGCATGGGCGTGGGCGGCAACGGCGAGAGGGTCTGCACAGCGCGGATCCGGGAAGGAGGATTCAATGAAAACGCGCCGCAGCCCGGACGGTTGCGACGCGCAGTGCCGGCCGCCGCAGAAGGGCAGCCGGAGGTGGCCAGCAGGCCTCAGGCCAGCATCGCGCGCAGCATCCACGCGGTCTTTTCATGCGTCTGCATGCGCTGGGTCAGCAGGTCGGCCGACGGCTCGTCGCCGGCGGCGTCGATTACCGGGAAGAGCGAGCGCGCGGTGCGCACCACGGCTTCCTGGCCTTCGACCAGCTTGCGGATCATGTCGGTGGCCTCGGGCACGCCCTCTTCCTCCGCGATCGATGACAGGCGGGCGTATTCCTTGTAGGTGCCCGGTGCCGGGTAGCCCAGCGCGCGGATACGCTCGGCGATCGAGTCCACGGCGAGCGCCAGCTCGGTGTACTGGGTCTCGAACATCAGATGCAGCGTATTGAACATGGGACCCGTCACGTTCCAGTGGAAGTTATGGGTCTTGAGGTAGAGGGTGTAGGTGTCTGCCAGCAGCTTGGACAGGCCTTCCGCGATCTTCTTGCGGTCCTTGTCGGAAATACCGATATTCACGCTCATCTCATTCTTCTTTGCCATGGTAGGTACGCTCCGTTCTGGTAAAGCCACGAGGGGCGCCGCCGGGCTTGCCATGTTTTGGGGCCGGGCGGCGCAGTACCCACATTATTGCATTAGCCGGCAATCCCGGCCAAACCCCGGGCCACTTCGCTGAACATCACGGCCGCGCCGAGCACGATCACGGCGGCGCCGATTTCCTTGCGCCACAGCTTGTGGCGCAGCCGCGCGGCATCGGCGCGCCCGGGCTGGTCGTGCCCGTCGTGCCACAGCTGCCGCCACTCGTCGATAAACAACCGGATCATTGCCATCATCGTTCTCCGCGGCGCGGCAGCCCGCCAGGGGCGCCGCGCCAGGCTGCCGCTTACTTCAGGTTGAGCGCACGCTTCACGCCCTCGCCGTAGGCCGGGTCGGCCTTGGTGAAGTGCTCCAGCTGCACGCGCACGATCGCCTCAGGCACGCCCTGCATGGCCGCCGCGATATTGGCGAACAGGCGCTGGCGCTGGCCTTGGTCGAACAGGCGGAACAGCGCGCCGGGCTGACTGTAGTAGTCCGGGTCGACGCGGTGGTCCCAGTGGTCGGCGGCGCCATCCAGTGCCAGCGGCGGCTCGATTGCGCGCTCGCTGGCGGCGTAGGCGCTTTCGCGGTTGGGCTCGTAGTTGAGCTTGCCGCCCTGGTTGCCGTCCACGCGCATCGCGCCGTCACGGTGGAAGCTGTTGTGGAACGGGCATTTCGGCGCATTCACCGGGATCTGGTTGTGGTTGATCCCCAGGCGGTAGCGCTGCGTGTCGCCGTACGAGAACAGCCGCCCCTGCAGCATCTTGTCGGGCGAGAAGCCGATGCCCGGCACGATATTGGCCGGATTCATCGCCACCTGCTCGACCTCGGCAAAGTAGTTGTCCGGGTTGCGGTTGAGCTCGAGCACGCCCACGTCGATCAGCGGGTAGTCCTTGTACGGCCAGACCTTGGTCAGGTCGAACGGATTGATGTGGTACTTGGCCGCATCGGCCTCCGGCATGATCTGCACGCGCAGGTTCCAGCGCGGGAAATTGCCTGTCTCGATGTTCTCGAACAGGTCGCGCTGCGCGCTCTCGCGGTCGTTGGCGACCACCTTGGCCGCGTCCTCATTGGTCCAGTTGGCAATGCCCTGCTGCGACTTGAAGTGGAATTTGACCCAGAAGCGCTCGCTGTTGGCGTTGATAAACGAGTATGTGTGCGAGCCGAAGCCGTGGATCTGGCGGTAGTTCTGCGGCAGGCCGCGGTCGCTCATCAGGATGGTGACCTGGTGCAGCGATTCCGGATGGCGCGACCAGAAGTCCCATACCGCGATCGGGTCGCGCAGGTTGCTGCGCGGATTCCGCTTCTGCGTGTGGATAAAGTCTGGGAACTTGAGCGGATCGCGCACGAAGAACACCGGGGTGTTGTTGCCGACCACGTCCCAGTTGCCTTCGTCGGTGTAGAACTTGATCGAGAAGCCGCGCACGTCGCGCTCGGCATCGGCCGCGCCGCGCTCGCCGGCCACGGTCGAGAAACGGATGAACAGCGGCGTCTCCTTGCCGACCTGGGCAAAGACCGAGGCCTTGGTGTACCTGGTGATGTCGTGGGTGATCTTGAGCGTGCCATAGGCGCCGGAGCCCTTGGCATGCACGCGCCGCTCGGGGATGACCTCGCGGTCGAAGTGGGCCAGCTTTTCGAGGAACCAGACGTCCTGCAGCAGCATCGGGCCGCGCGGGCCAGCCGTCTGCGAGTTCTGGTTGTCGGCGACGGGTGCGCCGGCGGCAGTGGTAAGGGTGTCCTTCTTGCTCATCTTTTCCTCTTTGTGGGTAGGCTGAAAGGGATCGCCGCGTCAGAGCGCGGCGGCATAGCAGGCAAGGCAATCGAGCAGGCAGCGCCCCATGCGGAGGGGGAACGGGCGCTCGTTGGTTGTTGTCGGAGAGAACTGGGCGCTGGTGCTCATCATCGGATCCTGTCTCAGGTCGATGCAATCTGCACCGACAGGAGTCAGGCTACCAACGATCTATCGAATTGAGAATTCAATTATTTATACCTATGTATTAGGTCAAATCTATCCGGGATTTCTGCAACTTA
Organism: Cupriavidus sp. CP313; assembly: GCF_054072015.1. Classification (NCBI taxonomy): domain Bacteria; kingdom Pseudomonadati; phylum Pseudomonadota; class Betaproteobacteria; order Burkholderiales; family Burkholderiaceae; genus Cupriavidus; species Cupriavidus sp. CP313. The sequence goes on from NZ_JBSVZB010000007.1 coordinate 168,727, forward strand.
TCGCAGCGGAAAGTGACCGCCCGAAGACAGGTTGCCCCGTTGCGGGGCCAGAAATGACAACGGCCGCAGCGGAATCTCCGGTGCGGCCGAGGGAATTGCCGGTACTGCGGGGGTAAGACAATCAGGCCGCTTCGGCCAGCTCCTTGGCGTCCAGCTTGCGCACGCCGGCCAGCTCGCACGCGGCCACGGCGTTGGCCAGCGCTTCCATGGCCGGCAGGCGGGTGAAGCTCTTGCGCCAGGCCAGCACCACGCGCCGGTCGGGCACCGGATCGGCAAACGGCACATAGGACAGCATGTCGCCCTTGGCCTTCATGTCAGGCACCGAGGTGCGCGGCAGCACGGTGATGCCGACCCCGCTGGCGACCATATGGCGGATGGTCTCCAGCGACGAACCCTCGAAGGTTTTCTGGATGCCGTCGGCCGCCTGCGAGAAGCGCGACAGCTCGGGGCACACACCCAGCACATGGTCGCGGAAGCAGTGGCCGCTGCCGAGCAGCAGCATGGTTTGCCGCTTGAGTTCATCCGGGTCGATCGCGCGCGCCTGCGCCAGTTCGTGGCCGCGCGGCACGGCGACGACGAAGGGCTCGTCATAGAGCGGGCGCACCGTCAGGCCGGAATCGGCGAACGGCTCGGCCATCACCGCGCAGTCGATCTCACCTTGCTTGAGCAGCTCGATCAGCTTGTGGGTGTAGTTCTCCTGCAGCATCAGCGGCATCTGCGGCACGGTCTCGATCATCTGCTTGACCAGCGACGGCAGCAGGTACGGGCCGATGGTGTAGATCACGCCCACGCGCAGCGGGCCCGCCAACGGGTCCTTGCCCTGCTTGGCGATCTCGCGGATGGCCATGGTCTGTTCAAGCACGCGCTGGGCCTGCGCCACGATCTGCTCGCCGACCGACGTCACCGACACCTCGGAGGTGCCGCGCTCGAAAATCTGCACGTTGAGTTCGTCTTCCAGCTTCTTGATCGCGACCGACAGCGTCGGCTGCGACACAAAGCAGGCTTCGGCGGCCCGGCCGAAATGGCGCTCGCGCGCCACGGCGACGATGTACTTGAGTTCGGTGAGCGTCATGACTTATCAATTTGCGGTAGGCGATAGATTTTACCTTCGATTGCCGCTTCTGTCAGAGCGCCAACGCATTGTGTCGACGCATGCGAAGCATCGCGCACCTGCACAGCGCCGTTCAGGCTTTCAGGTAGTGCTCGCGCCCGCCCAGCCAGCGCGAAAGGTGTGCTTCGACCGCTTCCGGATAGCGCGCCAGCATCAGCTCGGCCGCCTCCTGCGCGTAGTCGACCAGCCATGCGTCGGTCTGCAGGTCGGCAAAGCGCAACATGGCTTCCCCCGACTGGCGCGCGCCGAGGAATTCACCTGGGCCGCGGATTTCGAGGTCGCGCCGGGCGATCTCGAAGCCGTCGGTGGTCTCGCGCATGGTCGCCAGGCGCTCGCGCGCGGTGGGCGACAGCGGCGCCTGGTACATCAGCAGGCAGACCGATTCGGCGCTGCCCCGCCCCACCCGCCCGCGCAGCTGGTGCAGCTGCGCCAGGCCGAAGCGCTCGGCGTGCTCGATCACCATCAGCGAGGCATTGGGCACGTCCACGCCCACTTCGATCACGGTGGTGGCCACCAGCACCTGCATGCGGTTGGCGCTGAAGTCTTCCATCACGGCGGCCTTCTCGGCCGGCGGCAGGCGCCCGTGCACCAGGCCCACGCGCAGGTCCGGCAGCGCGGCCACCAGCGTTTCATAGGTTTCCACCGCGGTCTGCAGCTGCAGCGCCTCGCTTTCCTCGATCAGCGGGCAGACCCAGTAGACCTGCCGGCCTTCGGCGGCGGCATGGTGCACGCGTGCGATCACCTCGTCGCGGCGCGCATCATTGACCAGCCGCGTGACGATGGGGGTGCGCCCGGGCGGAAGCTCGTCGATCACCGAGACGTCGAGGTCGGCGTAATACGTCATGGCGAGCGTGCGCGGGATCGGCGTGGCCGACATCATCAGCTGGTGCGGTACGGTCTCGGCCGCGGTTGCGGCTGAATCGGGGGCATCGGCGGCACCGGCCTTGCCGCGCAGCGCCAGCCGCTGCGCCACGCCGAAGCGGTGCTGCTCGTCGACCACCGACAGCCCCAGCTTCGCAAAGCGCACGGTGTCCTGGATCAGCGCGTGGGTGCCGATCACCAGTTGCGCCTCGCCCGATTCCACGCGCGCCGCGGCCTCGCGCTTCTCGCGTGCCTTCTGGCTGCCGGCCAGCCACGCCACCGGCACGCCCAGCGGCTCCAGCCATGCGGACAGCTTGCGGTAGTGCTGCTCGGCCAGGATTTCGGTGGGCGCCATCAGCGCGGCCTGGTAGCCGGCATCGATCGCCTGGCAGGCCGCCAGCGCGGCGACGATGGTCTTGCCGCTGCCCACGTCGCCCTGCAGCAGCCGGTGCATCGGGTGCGGGCGCGTCATGTCGGCGGCGATTTCTTCCACCACGCGCTGCTGCGCCCCGGTCAGCCGGAACGGCAACGCGGCCAGGAAGCGCGTCAGCAGGCCGCCCTCGCGGCGCGGCATGGTCGGCGCGGTCTTTTCGCGCCGCGCCGCGTGCGCGCGCCGCAGCGAGATCTGCTGCGCCAGCAGTTCGTCGAACTTGATGCGCTGCCAGGCCGGGTGCGAGCGGTCGGCCAGCGCGGCCTCGCTCTCCTGCGGCGGGGGCGCGTGCAGCAGCCGCAGGCAGTCGGCCAGCGGGCGCAGGTGCAGGCGTGCCAGCGGCCCCTCCAGCACCGCCTGCGGCAGCGTCTCGGGCATGGGCGTGCGCGACAGCGTGCCGCCGATGGCCTTGCGCAGATAGGCCTGCGGGATGCCGGCGGTGGACGGATACACCGGCGTCAGGCGGTCGGGCAGCGCTTCGCCGGGCACCACCGGGCGCACCGTCGGGTGGACCATCTCGGCGCCGAAGAAGCCGCCGCGCACCTCGCCGCGCACGCGCAGGCGCACGCCTTCGGCCATCTGCTTGGTCTGGCTGCCGTAGAAGTTCAGGAAGCGCAGCGTCAGCTCGCCACTGTCGTCGGCAATCTTGACCACCAGCTGGCGGCGCGGCCGGAACGTGACTTCGTTGGAGATGACCTCGCCTTCCACCTGCGCCGGCAGCCCGAGCCCGGCGCGGTGGATGGCCTCGGCAATCGGCGCGAGCGTGGTCTCGTCCTCATAGCGCATCGGCAGGTGCAGCACCAGGTCGACGGGACGGCGCAGGCCGAGCTTGGCCAGGCGCGCGGCCGCAGAAGACGTGCCGGAGGCGGCGGCCTTGCCCTTGGCTTCGCCGGCCTTGCCGCGCGCGGGCGCCGCCGTTTCCTTGGCGGCGTCGGCGGGGTCGTGGATCGGTTCAGCGGCGGTTCCGGGCATCGGCGAAAAAGTTGGCAGCGGTCGCTCTCGTGCTGCGGGGTTGGCTGGCGCGGCGCCGGCGAATAGCCGGTATCACGCCCGGCCCGGCGGCAAGCGCGCGCGTGGCCTTACAATATTGGATTCGCCGATTGTACCCATGCCGGCTGCCACCACGGGCAGCGGAGTGCCGTTTTGTGCCCCGCTCCGGCCTGCATGGGGATCGCGCAGCCCCCCGCTCCCACGATGTTGACGCTTTCCGATTTCGATTTCCCGCTGCCGCCAGAACTGATTGCCCAGAGCGCGCTGCCCGACCGCAGCGCGAGCCGGCTGCTGGTGGTCGAACGGCTGGCCCCCGCCGACACCGCCGACGCGGTGCGCATGGTCGACCGCGCCTTCAGCGACATCGTCGACTACCTGCGTCCCGGCGACCTGCTGGTCTTCAACGACACCCGCGTGATCAAGGCGCGCTTCTTTGGCCACAAGCCCAGCGGCGGCAAGATCGAGGTGCTGGTCGAGCGCGTGGTCGATACCCACACCGTGCTGGCCCAGGTGCGCGCCTCCAAGACCCCGGCCGAGGGCAGCACGCTGCATCTGGCCGACGACGCCTTCGCCGTCACCGTGGGCCCGCGCGTGGACCAGTTCTTCACACTGCGCTTCCCCGAGCCGGCGCTGGACCTGATCGAGCGCTACGGCCGCCTGCCGCTGCCGCCGTATATCACGCACGACCCGGACGCCTACGACGAAACTCGCTACCAGACCGTCTACGCGCGCAGCCCCGGCGCGGTGGCCGCGCCCACCGCGGGCCTGCATTTCGACGATGCGCTGTTTGTGCGGCTCGATGCCGCCGGCGTGCGGCGCGCCTTCCTGACGCTGCACGTTGGCGCCGGCACCTTCCAGCCGGTGCGCACCGAGAACCTGGCCGAGCACAAGATGCACTCGGAGTGGTACGCCGTCTCCGAAGACCTGGCCCAGGCCGTGCGCGACACCCGCGCGCGCGGCGGCCGCGTGATCGCGGTCGGCACCACCTCGCTGCGCGCGCTGGAATCGGCCGCGCAGGCCGACGGCACGCTCGCCGCCGGCAGTGGCGACACTGATATCTTCATCACCCCCGGCTACCGCTTCCGCCTGGTCGATGCCCTGATCACCAACTTCCACCTGCCCAAGTCGACGCTGCTGATGCTGGTGTCGGCGCTGGCCGGCGTGGAAGCCATCCGCGCCGCCTACCGCCATGCGGTCGAGCAGCGCTACCGTTTCTTCAGCTACGGGGACGCCATGCTGCTGACCCGCCAGCCCGGTGCCGACACCGAGGCCTGATCTCCGACTACCCTTCATGCTCAACTTCGAACTCATCACCACCGACGGCAACGCCCGCCGCGGCCGCGTCACGCTGAACCACGGCGTGGTCGAAACGCCGATCTTCATGCCGGTGGGCACCTATGGCTCGGTCAAGGCGATGTCGCCGCTGGAGCTCAATGAAATCGACGCGCAGATCATCCTGGGCAACACCTTCCACCTGTGGCTGCGCCCCGGGCTGGACGTGGTCAACGCCCACGAGGGCCTGCACCGCTTTATCGGCTGGGACAAGCCGATCCTGACCGATTCCGGTGGTTTCCAGGTGTTTTCGCTGGGCGATCTGCGCAAGATCACCGAAGATGGCGTCACGTTCGCATCTCCGGTCAATGGCGACAAGCTCTTCCTGTCGCCCGAGATCTCGATGCAGATCCAGCGCACGCTGAACTCGGACATCGTGATGCAGTTCGACGAATGCACGCCATACGAGATCGACGGCCGCCCCGCTATGCATGAGGAAGCCGCCAAGTCGATGCGCATGAGCCTGCGCTGGGCCAAGCGCTCGCGCGACGAGTTCGAGCGCCTGGCCAACCCCAACGCGCTGTTCGGCATCGTCCAGGGCGGCATGTACGAGGACCTGCGCGACGAATCGCTGGCCGGCCTGTCCGAGCTGGACTTCCACGGCTTTGCCATCGGCGGGCTGTCGGTGGGCGAGCCCAAGGAAGACATGATGCGCGTGCTCGAGCACGTGGCGCCGCGCCTGCCGGCCAACAAGCCGCATTACCTGATGGGCGTGGGCACGCCCGAAGACCTGGTCGCCGGCGTCGCCGCCGGGGTGGATATGTTCGACTGCGTGATGCCCACCCGCAACGCGCGCAACGGCTGGCTCTTCACCCGCTTCGGCGACGTCAAGATCAAGAACGCGGCGCACCGCAACGATCCGCGCCCGCTCGATGAAAGCTGCGCCTGCTACAGCTGCCGCAACTTCTCGCGCGCCTACCTGCACCACCTGCACCGCGTGGGCGAGATCCTGGGTGCGCGCCTGAATACCATCCACAACCTGCACTACTACCTGCAGCTGATGCGCGAGATGCGCGAAGCCATCGAGCACCATCGCTTTGCCGACTTCCGCCGCCAGTTTGCGGCCGACCGCGCCCGCGGCACGCAGTGACAACGCCGGGTGGCGCGAACTTTTGCGCTGCCGGCGGTCGAATAGCCGGGTCATCCGGGGGCGACCCGCGATCCAGAGCGCCCGGCCATGCCGACCCCTGCCGCAAGTTGCCCCGAGCGCACCCGAACAAACCCGTATTCCGCCCTAGAATGCCAAGGGCTGGCGGAATGCGAATGGTAGAATGATCGATTATTTGACTAATTTTTGTGACGGAGAAACAACGTGCTGATTTCTAACGCATTTGCCCAGACCGCCGGAGCCGGCGGCGCGGCTGGCGGCCTGATGAGCTTCCTGCCCATCATCCTGATGTTTGGCGTGCTGTGGTTCATCATGATCCGCCCGCAAATGAAGCGCCAGAAGGAAGCCAAGGCAATGCTCGAAGCGCTGGCCAAGAACGACGAAGTCGTGACCGCCGGCGGCATCCTGGGCAAGGTGACCAAGGTCACCGACCAGTATGTCAGCCTGGAAATCGCCGAAGGCACTGAAATCACCGTGCAGAAGAGTGCCGTAACCACCGTGCTGCCCAAGGGCTCGCTCAAGGCGCTCTGATCTCCGGATCGCGCGCGCGACTCCCGCCTTTGTCTTTTCCGGCATGCCCGTTCGCGCATGCCCCGGCAGCCGCCTGATCCAGCCCGACGAAGCCCCCGTGGCTTCGATCCGTGGCTGCCAGGCGGCTGTTTGCCAAACCGGTTCGGCCCCGCCGACGTGGTGCGCCACGCCAGCGCCGGCCCCGCCAACCGCTGAATGACTGGCCAGAGATGAATCGTTATCCGCTTTGGAAATACCTCGTGATCCTGGTGGCCCTGGCCATCGGCATCATCTATACCTTGCCGAACTTCTTCGGCGAGGCGCCTGCGGTGCAGGTGTCCTCGGGCAAGGCCACGGTCAAGGTCGACCTGTCGATGCAGAAGCAGGTCGAAGAGATCCTGGCGCAGAACCAGCTGCAGCCTGACGGCGTCTTCTTTGATATTTCCGGCCAGTCCGGCTCGGTCAAGGCGCGCTTCCGCACCACCGACGAGCAGCTCAAGGCCAAGGACATCCTGTCGCGCACGCTCAACCCCGACGCGGCCAACCCCACCTATGTGGTCGCGCTGAACCTGCTGTCGGGCTCGCCGCGCTGGCTGACCGCCATGCACGCGCTGCCGATGTACCTGGGCCTGGACCTGCGCGGCGGCGTGCACTTCCTGCTGCAGGTCGACATGAAGGGCGCCGTCGACAAGAAGCTCGACAGCCTGGGCGGCGACGCGCGCACCCTGCTGCGCGACAAGAGCATCCGCCACGGCGGCATCGACCGCGACGGCGAGCGCCTGACGGTGCGCTTCAACAACGCCGAGGACGCCGGCCGCGCCCGCCCCGTGCTGGCCGACAACCTGCGTGAAGTCGCCTTTGCGATGGACGGCAACAATGTCGTCGGCACCTTCACCGAAGCCGCCCGCAGGGCCGTGCAGGACGCCGCGGTCAAGCAGAACATCACCACGCTGCACAACCGCGTGAACGAGCTTGGCGTGGCCGAGCCGGTCATCCAGCAGCAAGGCGCCGACCGCATCGTGGTGCAGCTGCCGGGCGTGCAGGACACCGCCAAGGCCAAGGACATCATCGGCCGCACCGCCACGCTGGAAGCCCGCCTGGTCGACAACGACGCCCCGCGCAGCCCGCGCCCGGGCGACCCGATCCCGTTCGGCAGCGAGCTCTTCACGCAAGGCAACGGCGCCCCGGTGGTGCTCAAGAAGCAGGTCATCTTCACCGGCGACCGCATTGAAAGCGCCTCGGCCGGCTTCGACCAGAACCAGCAGCCCTCGGTCAACATCAAGCTCGACGCCCAGGGCGGCCGCGTGCTGCGCGACGTCTCGCGCGAGAACCTGAAGAAGCCGATGGCGATCGTGCTGTTCGAGAAGGGCAAGGGCGAAGTGCTGACGGTGGCGACGATCCAGTCCGAACTGGGCTCGAGCTTCCAGATCACCGGCTCCTACTCCACCGAAGCCGCCAACGACCTGGCGCTGCTGCTGCGCGCCGGCTCGCTGGCCGCGCCGATGGAGATCATCGAAGAGCGCACCATCGGCCCGTCGCTGGGTGCCGACAACATCCAGAAGGGTTTTGACTCGGTCGCCTACGGCTTTGCCGCGATCGGCGTGTTCATGATCCTGTACTACATGCTGTTCGGCGTGTTCTCGGTGCTGGCGCTGGGCGTGAACCTGCTGCTGCTGATCGCCGTGCTGTCGATGCTGCAGGCCACGCTGACGCTGCCGGGCATCGCCGCCATTGCGCTGGTGCTGGGCATGGCCATCGACGCCAACGTGCTGATCAACGAGCGCATCCGCGAAGAACTGCGCGGGGGCGCGTCGCCGCAGATGGCGATCGCGGTCGGCTTCGACCGCGCCTGGGCCACCATCCTGGACTCCAACGTGACCACGCTGATCGCCGGCCTGGCACTGCTGGCCTTTGGTTCGGGCCCGGTGCGCGGCTTTGCCGTGGTGCACTGCCTGGGCATCCTGACCTCGATGTTCTCGGCGGTGTTCTTCAACCGCGGCCTGGTCAACCTCTGGTACGGCCGCAAGAAGAAGCTGCAGAGCGTGGCCATCGGCCAGATCTGGAAGCCGGGCAACACCACCGACACGCCGGTCGCCAAGTAAGGCGAGCAGCAACAACTAGCAGTACAGAACAGGATTCAACATGGAATTCTTCCGCATCCGGCGCGACATTCCGTTCATGAAGCACGCGTTGGTCTTCAACGTGATCTCCTTCCTGACGTTTGCCGCGGCCGTGTTCTTCCTCTGGCACAAGGGCCTGCACCTGTCGATCGAATTCACCGGCGGCACGGTGATGGAGGTCAGCTACCAGCAGGCGGCCGACCTGGAAAAGATCCGCGGCCAGGTGGGCAAGCTGGGCTATACCGATGTGCAGGTGCAGAACTTCGGCACCTCGCGCGACGTGATGATCCGCCTGCCGCTGCAGAAGGGCCCGGACGGCAAGCCCGTCACCTCGGCCCAGCAGAGCGAGCAGGTGATGACCTCGCTGCAGGCGGCCTCGCCCGACGTGAAGCTGCAACGGGTGGAGTTCGTCGGCCCGCAGGTGGGCAAGGAGCTGGCCACCGACGGCCTGCTGGCGCTGTTGTGCGTGGTGGCCGGCATCGTGATCTACCTGTCGTTCCGCTTCGAATGGAAGTTCGCGGTGGCGGGCATCATCGCCAACCTGCACGACGTGGTCATCATCCTGGGCTTCTTCGCCTACTTCCAGTGGGAATTCTCGCTGTCGGTGCTGGCGGCGATCCTGGCGGTGCTGGGCTACTCGGTCAACGAATCGGTGGTGATCTTCGACCGGATCCGCGAGAACTTCCGCAAGTTCCGCAAGATGACCACGCACGAGATCATCGACAACGCGATCACCAGCACCATCTCGCGGACCATCATCACCCACGGCTCGACCCAGATGATGGTGCTGTCAATGTTCTTCTTCGGCGGCCCCACGCTGCACTACTTTGCCCTGGCACTGACGGTCGGCATCTTGTTCGGCATCTACTCGTCGGTGTTCGTGGCCGCGGCGCTGGCGATGTGGCTGGGCGTCAAGCGCGAGGACCTGGTCAAGGGCGACAAGAAGACCGACTCGACCGACCGCAACGACCCCAACTACGGCGCGCAGGCCTGACACCTGCCCTGCCGGTAAAACAGAACGGCGCCCCGCGGGGCGCCGTTTTTCATGGCTGCAAAGTCTGGGAAATTCAGCTGGGAAATTCAGGCCGGCATCGAGAACCGCTCGATCCACGCCGCCAGCCGGTCGGCCGCGAAGGCCTCGCTGCGCGGGCATGCGCGGCACACCACGGTGTTGCCGTCGCGCGCAAACTGCAGCGCGCCGCCAGCCTCTTCCAGCCACAGCAGGCTGGCCAGCCAGGCCGCGTGCTGCGCCGACACGGGTGCGCCGATCGGCTGCGCGAGGAACTCCGCCAGCGTGGCCGGCGCGGTCCACACCACGGTGTCGCCGTCGCGGCGCACCACCTCGCTGCCCAGCGCATCGACAATCACTGCGGCTGCATCGGCAGCGCCCCGGCCGGCATTGGCGCTGCGCAGGCCCGCCAGGCGCGTGGCCACGGCATGGCCGAAGCTGCCGCTACGCTCGGCTTCGGCACGCACCAGGTCGGCGTAGTCCATGCGCTGCCAGTCCGGTTCGACGCTGCCCGCGCCGGCCAGGTCGACCGCCGCGAGGTAGGTCTCCACCGGCTGGAAACGGCCCGGCCCGATCAGGCTGGCACACAGCGCATGCACCATGCCGATGCGCGAGGCCACGGTCTGGGTCTGCAGCACGGACAGCTTCTCGCGCAGCAGCTGGTCGCGTTCCTTGCGCAGGCCGGCCAGTTCCAGCGCCTGCTTCAGCTCCATGCGCAGCGCGGTGATGTCCCACGGCTTCTTGATGTAGCGGTGGATCTGCCCCTGGTTGACCGCCTCGACGGTCTGGTCGAGCTCCGAATACGCGGTGGTCAGGATGCGCACGATATGCGGGTAGCGCTCGCGCGCGTAGCGCAGCAGTTCGTTGCCATACTCGCCCGGCATGCGCTGGTCCGACACCAGTACCGCCAGGCTGCCTGCGTGGGCGTCGAGCAGTGCCTTGCCCTCTTCAACGGAGCCGCCGGTGGCCACCGGTGCCAGCGCCCCGATGGCACGCTGGAAATACTTGACTGCAGTCGCTTCGTCATCGACGAACAGAATCGCCGGGGGTGGTGCCTGCGTGGCATTCGGTTCGGTCATCGGTCACTCCTATGCTTTCGACTCTTGAAACTTGGAAAGTCCAGCGTCACCGTCGTGCCGGCACCGGATGCGGATTCGATCCGGATGCCGCCGCCAAACGACTGCATGACGCGGTTGCAAAAAATCATGCCCAGGCCGCTGCCGCCGGCACTGGCGTGGGTGGTGACAGGGTCGACCAGCAGCCGCTCCATCACTTCCGGCGGAATGCCCGGCCCGTTGTCGCAGATGCGGATTTCCGGGCGCGGCTGCGCCACCACCACAAAGCGCAACGCCGGCGTGCCGACACTGCCCAGCGCCCGCAGCGCGTTGCTCATCACCGAGGAGAGCACCAGCGCCACGCAGTTGGGCAGCGTCTGCACCGGGAAATCGCCGTCCATCTCCACCTGCACCCAGCTGCGCTGGTCGGCCGCGAACGGGTAGCTGTCCAGCAGCGAAGTGACCAGCGTGCCGGCGCTAACCTCGGTGCCGGCATCGGGCCGGGCCGGCATGCTGCCGGCACTGTTGCGCACTGACTGCAGGAACGACGACAGCACCGCCAGGCAATACTGGGCGTTGTCGTACATGGCGCTGGCCGCCTGGCCGATCTCGGCCTGGCGCTGCGCACTGTATTCGCCGGCGACACGCCCGCGGATGCCGTGGGCAAAGTTGGCAATGGCCGCCAGCGGCGTGTTCAGCTCGTGCGCCAGGAAGGCCAGGGTCTCGTCGATCGCCATCAGCCGGTGCTGGCGCAGGGTGCGCTCGCGGTGGCGCTCGGCGGCGCGTGCCAGCACCTCGCGCAGGTCGGCCACGCTCAGCGGCTTTTCCAGGATGCGGAAGACTTCGCCGCTGTTGACCGTTTCCAGCAGCACGTCCTTGTCGGCATAGGCCGTGACCAGGATGCGCACGATCTGCGGGTATTCCTGCGCCACCTGGCGCAGCAGCTGGCCGCCGTCGCGCCCGGGCATGCGGAAGTCGGTCACCAGCACCGCCACGCGGGCAGGGTCCGCGCGCAGCACCGCCAGGGCCTCGTCGGCGCCGTCTGCCACCAGCACCTCATAGTCGCCGCCGGCGGCGCGGGCGAAATACTTGCGCGCCATCTCCTCGTCGTCGACATAGAGAACGGCAAGCCGTGCCTGCTTCGCTTCGCTCATGGCTGGTTACTCCGCACGCGGCAGGTCGAAGCTGAACGCGGTCCACTGGCCCAGTTCGCTCTCGGCATACAGCTGCCCGCCGTGGCGCTCCACCACCGCGTAGCTGATCGACAGGCCCAGGCCAAGCCCCTGCCCCACCTCGCGCGTGGTGAAGAACGGCTCGAACACGCGCGCCAGGTTTTCCTGGGGGATGCCAGGGCCGTTGTCGCGCACCATGACGTGCAGGCGGTGGTTGTCCCACCGGGCCGTGGTATGGATCGCCGGCGCGGCCGTGCCCGCCTTGCGCATGGCCAGCGCGGCATTCGAGAACAGGTTGATCAGCACGCCGATGATGGCCGCCTCGTCGCCCAGCACCAGGGTGTCGGCAGGCAGTTCGCGGCTGAGGCTGACGCCGCGCAGCTCATGCGCGGTCAGGCGGATCGACGAATCGAGCGCCTTCTCGAACAGGAACGGCGTGCCTTCCACCTCGGCGCCCGGCTTGCGGTAGGCAAAGGTCTTGAGGTCGGAGACGATATGCTGGATGCGCTGCATCCCCTGCTTGGCGTCGACCAGGCACTCTTCCAGCGAAGGGTTCTCCTTGGCTTGCGGCTCTTCCATCGCCACCTCGATCGCCATCAGGCAGAAGTTGACCGGGTTGTTCACCTCGTGCAGCAGGCCGGCCGCCAGCGTACCGATGGCGGCCATCTTCTCCTGCTGCAGCATCTGGCCCTTGATGTCGGCCAGCCGGCGGTTGATTACTTCCAACTCGGCGTTCTTCTCGGCCACCTCCGCCTTCAGGCGGAACAGCATGAAGCGCGCGCGCTCGTTGAAGAAGGTGTAGACGCCGCTGGCCGCCGCGGCGAACAGCAGGAACAGCGAGTTGACGATAAAGGTGCCGACCGGCTCGATGCCGCCGGAATGGAACAGGCACGCCAGCACGTACAGCAGGTACGAGAGCATGCCGAACACCAGGTTCTGCCACAACCCGAACGGCAGCGCGATGCCCGATGCGAAGATCGCGAGGTTCAGCCCCACGTAGTAAGGCGACTCCACCCCTTCGGTCTGCAAGATCATCCACGCGATCATGATCTGCGGCAGCAGCAGCCAGGTCAGCGTCAGCCAGGGCGCGAAGCGGCGCCCGGCGGCGCTGTACAGCATCACCACCACGCCCGCGATCAACAGCGACACCAGCACGCGTGCCACCCCGAACGCCAGCTGCTGCTGCGGATACTGGCCGTAGTCGAGCCCGACGCCGAGCATGACCAGCACGATCGCGGTATAGGCGCCGCCGCGGCTGAACGCCAGACGGAAGTCGGCCAGTTCGGACTGGTAGCCGGCGTAAAGTTGGTTAGTGCTCATGGCGTGGCCCGCTAGGACAGCCTCATTCAATGGTGGCTTCGGCAAACACGTTGACGCCAGTGGGGTCGACGTAGATGCGGTGCAAATGCGAGTTCTCCGGCAGCAGCTGCGCCATGTCGGCGTCGTCGCGGTAGATCAGGTACCACTCCAGCAAGTGCTCCATGCCGAATTTCTCGGGATTGTTGGCATGCACGTTGGTCACCAGGATCTGCCCGCCCGCGCGCGAGCGCGAAGCGAAATACGCCAGCAGCCGCGCGCAGACCTTGTCGGAAAGGTAATCGAACAGGCCGGCGCAGTAGACCGCGTCAAACTCCCGCGCACTGATATCGTCAGGCGAGATGCGCCGCTTGAGCAGTTCGTGCACAGACTGGTGCACCATTTCCACCGACGCCTTGCGCCCGGCGCCGGAGGCCGCGCGCTCAATCGAGCTGCGCGTGTAGTCCAGCGTCTCGTCGCTGAAGTCGACCAGCTGGAACGACAGCAACTCGGGATTGGGATACTCGCGCACGAAGCGCTGGATCTCGAAGGCCGGACCGCAGCCCACGTTGAGCACGCGGAACGGACGGCCCGCGGCGCGCGCGCGCTCGGCCTGGCGCGTCAGGAAGTCGACCAGCAGGTCGATGCGGTTGCGGTGCGCGGTCGCCACCGCCGCCTTCAGGAAGGCGGTATTGACGATCTGGAAGTAAGTGGTCGGGCCCTGCTGCGGATCGCTCAGGATCTGGTTGACCATCTCGTAGTCGCCGGCGTATCCCAACGGCTTGGTAAAGGTCCGGTATACGAACGGCGCCCGCAGCAGCAGCGGGTGCAGCGCCGACTGGGCATAGGTGCGGTGCACCGGCGCGATCTCCGGGTCCACGCGCTCGGCCTCGCCCTCGAGCCAGTCGAGGTAGGTCTTGGTCTTGACCATGATTGGCGTGGCCAGCTCGTAGAACACGTCTTCGCGCAGCTTGCCGTCCTTCTTGGGCAGCGATTCGGTCAGGTCGACCTGCTCGACCCAGCGCGACACTTCGGACAGGAACGCGCGCATCTCGTTGACCACGATCTGGTAGTCGCGCCGGATATTGAAGCGCGAATCCCAGTCCTGCACGAACAGCTCGGCTTCGCGGGCTACAGACTTGGGTTCGTTGTTCAGGTCGGACAGCTCGCGCCACTCGTCGATCAGCGTCAGCGACACCACCGCGGTCAGGCCAGTGTTCACCAGGCTCATCACCACGGCCTTGCCCAGGTAGGCGTTCTTGGACCCCATGCGGACGCTGAGCTCGCTCAGCACCTCGCTGACCTGGACGATCGAGTACGGGTTGTAGACCTCCATCACCAGGGACTTCCTCTGGAGATTGATGATCGTGCCCCGCGCCTGCTCGCCCTGCGAGTTGCGGAAACTAACTACCGGGTCGATTTGCGTTTTGGAATACACGGTATTGCGCCAGGGAAAACCGGGAAACGCTGCGGGCCATACAGCCAGGGCAGAACGGCCGGGTACAGCATGAGGGGCGAGGAGGTCGCGGGGGCGGCTACCGGTATCGGGACATGCAGCGAATGCTCATAGTGATGCGCTTTAGCCGGTTGCGGGCATGGCTGCCCCCGCCATGGCAGGAGTAGCAATGCCCCGATCAAGGAGGTATTGCCGCGGGCCATTGTACTGTGCCCGTCGGGGGTCGTACAACCAAGTGCCCTGGCAGGCCCCTGAATCATGCCGGACAACAAAAAAGGCCGGCATGGCCGGCCTTGATAGCTTGGAAGCCCGGCGCAGCGGGCTGGCGCGCTCAGTCCGCGCGCACGCCTTCCACCTGGATGGCGAGCTTGACCTCGGGCTTGAAGCCCATTTTCACGCCATAGTCCAGGCCGAAGTCGGCACGGTTGAAATGGCCCACGGCGTCGGCGCCGCAGGCTTCGCGCTTGAGCATCGGGTGCTGGATGCACTTGAAGTCGCGGATTTCCAGCTTGACCGGCTTGGACACGCCGCGCAGCGTCAGCACGCCGTCAACTTCGGTCGGCACGTCGCCCTTGAACTTGGAGAACTTGCCCTTGTAGACGGCCTCGGGGAAGGCTTCCACGTCGAACATGTCCGGGCCCTTGGCGTGCTGGTTCAGCTTGGAATTGCCGAAATCGATCGAAGCCGGGTCGATCTTGACCTCGACCGAGCCCGCCTTGGCGGCACGGTCCAGCGTGACCACGCCGCTGGACTTGTCGAACTTGCCGCGCCAGGTCGACAGGCCGCCCAGGTGGTCGGCCTCGAAGCTCGGGTAGGTGTGGGTCGGATCGAGGTTGTACGTCACGGTATTGGCCGAAGCCACGCCGAAGGCGGCGGTTGCGGAAATGGCCGCGACGGCGGCAACGAGGAAACGCAGTTTCATGGAATCTCCCGACAAATCAGGTTGGGGCGGAACGTTCTCAGGAACGCCTTGGGTACGTCAGCGGAATGCCGGCCTTGCTTGTTACTTCTTGGCCAGCACGATACGGAATTTGATCTGCACGTCGTCGGCCACCACGGAAGTGTCCTTCCATTCGCCGTCGCCGATATTGAAGACCGTGCGCTTGATCGGCAGCGCGCCCTCGAACACCTGCACGGCGCCTTCCTGGCGGTAGGTGGCGGGCACCACCACGTCGACGGTCTTGCCCTTGATGGTCAGCTTGCCGGCCACGTCGTACTTGCCCGGCGTGCCGTTCTTGATGCTGGTGGACTGGAACACGGCCTTGGGGTACTTGGCGGCGTCGAACCAGTCCTTGCCCTTCACTTCCTTGGTGGTCTCGGCGTCGCCGATCTCGAAGCTGGACACATCGATCTCGACCTTGGCCGACGAGGTCGCCAGCTTGGCCGGGTCGAAGCTGACCGCGGCATCGAACTTCCTGAACTTGCCTTCCATCGGCACGCCGATCTGGCGCGCGACCGCGGTCACCGAGCTCTTGGCGGCGTCGACCTGCGCCCAGGCCAGGTTGGCGGCGATGCCGGAGGCGGTCAGGACGGCGGCGATGACGACCGAGCCGCGGCGGGAATTGCGTTTCATCTCAAAAAACTCCTGTCAGGGTCGGCGCAGCGCGCCGCGGTACGGAAAAAGTTGGCCGGGGCGGCGCCTCAGCGCAGGAACGGCAGCATCCGGCCCAGCGTGCCGTCGCGGTCGACGAACTGGTGCTTGACCGCCGCCGCCGCATGGACAACGACCACCGCCGCCATCAGGTAGTTCAGCCAGATATGGACAAGCTTCAGTATTTCTTTCAGTTCGTCGTTCTTTTCCAGCAGCGCCGGCATCTTCCACAGGCCCAGGTAGACCACCGGCACGCCCGCGGCCGAGCTGTACAGGTAGCCACTGATCGGCACGATCACGATCAGCAGGTACAGCAGGTGATGGGCGCCGGCCGCGGCCTTGGCCTGCCAGGCCGGCGTGCCGGGCGCCACCGGCGGTGCCGCATGGGTTGCACGCCACAGCACGCGCAGCACGGCAACCGCGAAGATCGTCACGCCCAGCCACTTGTGCCAGGAGTAGAGCTTGAGCTTGGTCGGCGTCAGCCCCGGAATGCCGGTCATGTACAGGCCGAGCCCGAACGCGGCAAAGATCGCCAGCGCAATGACCCAGTGCAAGGCGATCGCGGTGGCACCGTAGCCGGTCGGGGCATTGGCGGTAGAACGCATCGGATTCCTCTCGCCCGTGTAGGAGCGTTTCACAATTTTGGGGAAGGCACCGGCGGGGGCTGGCCCGCCCGTGCGCTTACGATTCTCGCATTATTGCGGCGGGCTGTGCGCCGATGAAGGACAGTCCTTCATTAAGTTATTCAAATGCTTTGAAGTGACATTCTGTCGCAAGCGGCACAAAGCCGCAGCGGCCCTGCCCGCCGTGCCGCGCCAGAAAAGCAAAAAGCCATCCTCGCGGATGGCTTTTGCAGCACGTCGCCCCAGTTCTGGGGCGGAATGTGGCGTCAGATACGCTCGGCCAGCACCACGGCCTTGCCGATATAGTTGGCGGGCGTCATGTCCAGCAGCAGCTTCTTGGCGTCGTCGGGGATCGCCAGGCCGTTGATGAAGGTCTGCAGCGCCTCGCGCGAGATGCCCTTGCCGCGGGTCAGCTCCTTGAGCTGCTCGTACGGGTTGGGCACGCCGAAGCGGCGCATCACGGTCTGCACCGGCTCGGCCAGCACCTCCCAGCAGTTGTCCAGGTCTTCGTCCAGGCGCTCGGGATTGGTTTCCAGCTTGCCCAGGCCGCGCAGGCAGGCCTCGTAGGCCAGCAGGCTGTAGCCGAAGGCCACGCCGATATTGCGCAGCACGGTCGAATCGGTCAGGTCGCGCTGCCAGCGCGACAGCGGCAGCTTCTCGGACAGGTGGCGCAGGACCGCGTTGGCCAGGCCCAGGTTGCCTTCGGAGTTCTCGAAGTCAATCGGGTTGACCTTGTGTGGCATGGTCGACGAGCCGATTTCGCCGGCCTTGGTCTTCTGCTTGAAATAGCCCAGCGAGATATAGCCCCAGACGTCGCGGTTCAGGTCGAGCAGGATGGTGTTGGCGCGGGCGATCGCGTCAAACAGCTCGGCCATGTAGTCGTGCGGCTCGATCTGGATGGTGTACGGGTTGAAGGCCAGGCCCAGGCGGGTCTCGATCACCTGCTTCGAGAAGGCTTCCCAGTCGAACGTCGGGTAGGCCGACAGGTGCGCGTTGTAGTTGCCCACCGCGCCGTTCATCTTGCCCAGCAGCTCGACCTGCTCGATGCGCTGGATCGCGCGCGCCAGGCGCGCGGCCACGTTGGCCATTTCCTTGCCCAGCGTGGTCGGGCTGGCCGGCTGGCCGTGGGTGCGCGACAGCATCGGCTGCGCGGCATTGAGCCTGGCCAGTTCCACCAGGCGGGCGTGCACGCGCTTGAGCGCCGGCACCACCACGCCTTCGCGGGCGCCCTTGAGCATCATGCCGTGCGAGGTGTTGTTGATGTCTTCCGAGGTGCAGGCGAAGTGGATGAACTCGCTGGCGGCTTCCAGCTCGGCATTGCCCTTGACCTGTTCCTTGAGCCAGTACTCGACCGCCTTCACGTCATGGTTGGTGACGGCTTCGATTTCCTTGATGCGGGCGGCGTCGGCCTCGCTGAACTTGTCCACCAGCGCCAGCAGCGCGGCCTCGGAAGCGGCCGAGAACTTGGGCATGTCGGGCAGGCCGGCCTGCGACAGCGCGATCAGCCAGTGCACCTCGACCTTGACGCGGTTGCGCATGAAAGCGGCCTCGGACAGCCATTCGCGCAGCGCATCGGCCTTGGCGGCGTAACGGCCATCGATCGGGGACAGGGCGGTGAGCGGCGAAAGCGAAGAGGTGGTCATGCTGGAAACCGGGAAAAGGGAGGCAGTAGAAGAAGGCGACGAACAAGGAGCGCCGCGGGGGCTGGCGCTGTCAGCGTTGGCGGCGGGAGGGATCGAAAAAGCGACTTTATGCGGCCAGATGCGTCCAAAACGCCGCACCGGCAGGCCCGCCGGCGCTGCGCAACGCGGGATTTTACCACCCCTGCCCCGGCTCCGGGCAGCGGTAAAGCGCCGCCGCGGGGCATCGGTGCGCAAGCCCGCATTCGCCATGCACCACGGGTATACTCGCGCACGCCGTTCCAGTAGCCTGTTATGAAGTGCATCGGGCAAGCCGCGCGCCCCACCGCCGCTGCCACAGAGCGACGATGCACTTCATAACAAGCTCAAGGGGAGAACATGAAGCTGTATGCGTCCCGGACCAGTCCCTACGCGCGCAAGGTGCGCGTGGTGATGGCCGAGAAAAAAATCGAGTGCCAGCTCATCGAAGAGGATGTCTGGTCGCCCGAGACCAGGATCGGCCAGTTCAACCCGCTCGGCAAAGTGCCTTGCCTGGTCATGGAAGACGGCGGCGCGATCTTCGATTCGCGCGTGATCGTCGAATATGTCGACACGTTGACGCCGGTCAGCCGGATGATCCCGCAGGGCGGGCGCGAGCGCCTGGAAGTCCGCTGCTGGGAGGCGCTGGCCGACGGCCTGCTCGACGCTGCGCTGCTGGTGCGCCTGGAGGCAACCCAGCGCGAGCCGCATGAGCGCAGCGAGCGCTGGGTGCAGCGCCAGCGCGGCAAGATCGACGCGGCGCTGGTGGCCATGGCGCACGGCCTGGCCGACCGCCCCTTCTGCACCGGCACGCACTATTCGCTGGCGGACGTGGCGGTGGGCTGCGCGCTGTCCTACCTGGACTTCCGCTTCCCCGAGATTGCCTGGCGCGAGCGCCATCCCAACCTGGCGGCGCTGGAGGAAAAGCTGTCCAAACGCCAGTCGTTTATCGATACGGAACCGCCGCGTGGCTGATCCGCAGCGGCCGAAAAGAAAACACCCGCCTCGAGCGGGTGTTTTTCCGTGCTGCGGCAGCGCTTACTGGATGATGCCGCCGCCCAGGCAGATGTCGCCGTCGTACAGAACCGCCGACTGGCCCGGCGTGACCGCCCATTGCGCCTCGGCAAACCCGAGCGTCAGCGCGTCGCCGTCCACCGCCTGCACCGTGCAGGCCGCATCGCTCTGGCGGTAGCGCGTCTTGCCCGCCATCGCCGCGCCCGCGGCAGGCGGCTCGCCGGCCACCCAGGACAGGTCCGACGCGGTCAGCACCGGCGTCAGCAACCACGGGTGGTCGTGGCCCTGCACCACGTAAAGCGTATTGTTCGCCATATCCTTGCGCGCCACGTACCAGGCGTCGCCGTTGCCGTCGCGGCTGCCGCCCAGGCCGATGCCCTTGCGCTGGCCCAGCGTGTAGAAGGCCAGGCCGATATGCTCGCCCACGACCTTGCCCTCGGGCGTCTTCATCGGGCCCGGCTTGGTCGGCAGGTAGCGGTTCAGGAAATCGCGGAACGGGCGCTCGCCGATAAAGCAGATGCCGGTGGAATCCTTCTTTTTTGCGTTCGGCAGGCCGATCTCGGCGGCGATCTCGCGCACGCGCGTCTTGGGGATCTCGCCAAGCGGGAACAGCGTGCGCGACAGCTGCGCCTGGTTCAGCCGGTGCAGGAAGTAGCTCTGGTCCTTGGTGTGGTCCAGCGCCTTGAGCAGCTCGAACCGGCCGGCCGCGTTCTGCCGCACGCGCGCATAGTGGCCGGTGGCGATGGTTTCCGCCCCCAGCGACATGGCATGGTCGAGGAAGGCCTTGAACTTGATCTCGGCATTGCACAACACGTCCGGGTTGGGCGTGCGGCCGGCGGAGTATTCGCGCAGGAAGTCGGCAAAGACCCGGTCCTTGTACTCGGCGGCAAAGTTGACCGCCTCCACGTCGACGCCGATCAGGTCGGCCACCGACACCACGTCCAGCCAGTCCTGGCGCGTGGAGCAGTACTCGCTGTCGTCATCGTCTTCCCAGTTCTTCATGAACAGGCCGATGACCTCGTAGCCCTGCTGCTTGAGCAGCCACGCGGTGACGGACGAGTCGACCCCGCCCGACATGCCCACGACGACACGTTTTCCGGCACCACTCACGGCTGCGCTCCCAGCGGGACGGCCGCGGCCAGCGCCGACGGGTGCGTGTACAACGCGTCCAGCGCAAAGCGCTTGCCGGCCACGTAGTCGTTGACGCAGGCCATCACCAGCGGCGAACGGTGACGCTCCGGGCAGGCGCGCAGTTCTTCCGCGCTCATCCAGACCGTGCGCACGATGCCGGTGTCGAGCTGGCGGCCGGCGTCGAGCGAGCCCAGGTCGCCGGTAAAGGCAAAGCGCACATAGGTCACATCGGTGCCGGTGCGCGACGACAGCGAACGGCCCATGTAGCAGCCCAGCAGCGCGCGCGGCTCAAAGGTGTGCGCGGTCTCTTCCAGGGTTTCGCGGATCACGGCGCGGATCAGGCTCTCGCCCGGGTCCAGGTGCCCGGCGGGCTGGTTCAGGCGCAGCCCGTCGGCGGTTTCCTCTTCGACCAGCAGGAAGCGGCCGCCGCGTTCGATCACGGCGGCAACGGTCACGCTGGCATTCCAGTCACTTGACATGATGCTCAATTTTTAGGCAATCCCGCATTCTACCGGTTGCGGGCCCATCGTGCAGCGCCGCCGACCCGCCATGGCCCCCGGCCGGCGAGTCCGGCTGGTGCTGAAATTCCGGCTGCAACTCCCCCTTTGGCGGTCGCCGTAAAAGCCGACCGGCCGGTCACCGTTGAACGTCAGATTCCTGTAAGCTGCGAAAAAATTGTTGCGCTGCGGCTTAAGCCTGCGGCGCGCACGGGCCAGACGTCGGTCCGCCCAACCAGACAAGACGCCAGCTAAAGGAGAAATTGACGATGTACATCGGCATCCCGCAGGAGACGCGGGCCGGCGAGACTCGCGTCGCCGCCACCCCGGAGACAGTCAAGAAGTACGTCGCCCAGGGCCACAAGGTGGTCGTGCAGGCTGGCGCCGGCGTAACCGCCAGCCAGCCCGACGGCGCGTATGAGGCGGTCGGCGCCACCATCGGCACCGCAGCCGAAGCACTGGGCGCCCAGCTGGTGCTCAAGGTGCGCGCACCGGACGCCGCCGAACTGGCGCAGATGAAGCCAGGCGCCGTACTGGTCGGCATGCTCAATCCCTTCGACGCCGAGAACAACGCGCGCATGTCCGCCGCGAACATCACCGCCTTTGCCCTGGAAGCCGCGCCGCGCACCACGCGCGCGCAGAGCATGGACGTGCTGTCGTCGCAGGCCAACATCGCCGGCTACAAGGCCGTGCTGGTGGCCGCGCACCACTACCAGCGCTTCATGCCGATGCTGATGACCGCCGCCGGCACCGTCAAGGCCGCACGCGTGCTGATCCTGGGCGCGGGCGTCGCCGGCCTGCAGGCCATCGCCACGGCCAAGCGGCTGGGCGCGGTGATCGAAGCCTCCGATGTGCGCCCCGCGGTCAAGGAGCAGATCGAATCGCTCGGCGCCAAGTTCCTCGACGTGCCCTTCCTCACCGATGAAGAGCGCGAGATCGCCCAGGGCGTCGGCGGCTATGCCCGCCCGATGCCGCCGGACTGGATGAAGCGCCAGGCCGAGCTGGTGCACCAGCGCGCCGTCCAGGCCGACATCGTCATCACCACCGCACTGATCCCGGGCCGCAAGGCGCCGGTGCTGCTGCAGGAAGCCACCGTGGCGCAGATGAAACCCGGCTCGGTGGTGGTGGACCTGGCCGCGGCACAGGGCGGCAACTGCCCGCTGACGGTGGCCGACGAAGTGGTCAACCATAACGGCGTCATCCTCATCGGCCACACCAACCTGGCCAGCATGGTCGCGGCCGACGCCTCGGCGCTCTATGCCCGCAACGTGCTGGACTTCCTCAAGCTGGTCGTCGACAAGGACGGCCAGTACACGCTGAACCTTGAAGACGACATCGTCGCGGCCTGCCTGATGTGCAGGGACGGCCAGGTCGTGCGAGAGGCGGCGTAATTTCCACGGGCGCCGTGCGCCCACTGCTTTTGCATCAAATATAAGGACGTATCACCCATGCAACGCATCATGCTCCGCGCCAAGCTCCACCGCGTCACCGTGACGCAGGCGGACCTCAATTACGAGGGTTCGTGCGGCATCGACCAGGACCTGCTGGACGCTGCCGACATGAAGGAGTTCGAGAAGATCGAGCTGTACAACGTGAACAACGGCGAGCGCTTCTCCACCTACATCATCAAGGGCGAGCGCGGCAGCGGCGAGATCTCGCTGAACGGCGCCGCGGCCCGCCGCGCGCACCTGGGCGACCAGCTGATCATCTGCACCTACGCGCCGATGAGCGAAGAGGAAATCGCCACCTACAAGCCCAAGGTCATCCTGGTGAACGAGAAGAACGGCATCAAGGAAATCAAGAAGTTCTGAGGGTTTGCTCTCCACCCCTCTGCCGCAGGCGGGAGAGGGGTCGCGCAGCTGGTCGCCTAGAGCCACGACCCGCACAGAGGTCTGTCGGCCTGCCTGCGCGGCAGCATCCCGGTCGTTCGCAATACAGCAAAAGACAAGCGGCATCCCGGATTCAAAGCAACGGAGGAGAAGTCGATGGAGATGGTGAACCACACGGTGATCAACCTGATCATCTTCGTGCTGGCGATCTACGTGGGTTACCACGTGGTCTGGACGGTTACGCCAGCCCTGCATACGCCCCTGATGGCGGTGACCAATGCGATCTCGGCGATCATCATCGTCGGCGCCATGCTCGCCGCGGGCCTGACCGAAGGCGGGGTCGGGCGCGTGATGGGCACGCTGGCGGTGGCGCTGGCCGCGGTCAATGTGTTCGGCGGCTTCCTGGTCACCCAGCGCATGCTGGAGATGTTCAAGAAGAAGGAACCGAAGGCCAAGGCGCCTGAGGCAAAGCCGGCGCTGGCCAGGGAGGGCGCGTGATGACCGGTCTTGTCAGCATGAACCTCGTCACCCTGCTCTACCTGGTGGCCTCGGTCTGCTTTATCCAGGCGCTCAAGGGCCTGTCGCACCCGGCCTCGGCGCGCAAGGGCAATGCCTTCGGCATGATCGGCATGGCCATTGCCGCGGTGACCACGCTGGTCCTGATCATCAAGCTGAAGGATGAATTCCTCGCGGCGGGCACGGCCCAGTCGTCGGTGGGCACGGGCCTGGCGCTGATCTTCGCCGCGCTCGTGGTCGGCGGCGGCATCGGTGCCTACGTGGCGAAGAAAGTGCAGATGACCAAGATGCCCGAGCTGGTCGCGGCGATGCACTCGCTGATCGGCCTGGCCGCGGTCTTCATCGCAGTGGCGGCGGTGGCCGAGCCGGCGGCGTTCGGCATCAGCCCGGCAGGCTCGCACCTGATCCCGCTGGGCAACCGCATCGAGCTCTTTATCGGCTGCTTCGTCGGCGCGATTACGTTCTCGGGCTCGGTGATCGCCTTCGGCAAGCTGGCCGGGCGCTACAAGTTCCGCCTGTTCCAGGGCGCGCCGGTGGTGTTTGCCGGCCAGCACTGGCTGAACCTGCTGCTGGCGGTGGCGATGGTGGGCTTCGGCGTCATCTTCTTCCTGTCGCAGGACTGGCTGCCGTTCCTGATCATGCTGGCGATCGCCTTCGTGCTGGGCGTGCTGATCATCATCCCGATCGGCGGCGCCGACATGCCGGTGGTGGTGTCGATGCTGAATTCGTACTCGGGCTGGGCGGCGGCGGGCATCGGCTTCTCGCTGAACAACCCGATGCTGATCATCGCGGGCTCGCTGGTGGGCTCCTCCGGTGCGATCCTGTCGTACATCATGTGCAAGGCGATGAACCGGTCGTTCTTCAACGTGCTGCTGGGCGGTTTCGGCGGCGCGACGGCGGCGGCGGCAACGGGCGACCAGCAGCAGCGCCCGGTCAAGTCGGGTTCCGCCGACGATGCCGCGTTCCTGATGGGCAACGCCGAGACCGTGATCATCGTGCCGGGCTATGGCCTGGCCGTGGCGCGCGCCCAACACGCGCTCAAGGAACTGACCGAGAAGCTGGCGGAAAAGGGCGTGACCGTGAAGTACGCGATCCACCCGGTGGCGGGCCGCATGCCGGGCCATATGAACGTGCTGCTGGCCGAGGCCGAGGTGCCGTACGACCAGGTCTTCGAGATGGAAGACATCAACAGCGAGTTCGGCCAGGCCGACGTGGTGCTGGTGCTGGGCGCCAACGACGTGGTCAACCCGGCGGCCAAGAACGACCCCCAGTCGCCGATTGCCGGCATGCCGATCCTGGAGGCCTACAAGGCTAAGACAATCATCGTCAACAAGCGCTCCATGGCCGCCGGCTACGCCGGGCTGGACAACGAGCTGTTCTACATGGACAAGACCATGATGGTGTTCGGCGACGCCAAGAAGGTGGTCGAAGACATGTTCAAGGCGGTCGACTAAGGCCGTCCGCGCGCCGCGCGCAGGCCCGGGCCATCCCGGCCCTGCCGCGGGCGCTTCCCCCGCCCGGCGCCCGCCGGGCTCCTGCCGCCGGCCCTGGCTGCAAGGCGTGCCTTGCAAGGCAGCCATGGCGCGCTATACTGGCCTGCGAATGCGCACACTGGCTTGCCGCTTGCGCCACGCCTGTGCCTAACTACTGCGCCGAACCCCTGCCCGCCGCTCCATGACCTTCAACCCGCACGACAGGAACCTGTCGGTCTTCCATCACCCGGTCCTGACCGTCCTGGTCGATGACAGCAAGTCATTCATCGACAGCCTGGCATTCCAGATGGATGCCTCGCGCGCGGTGATCACCTTCACCGACCCGCGTGAAGCGCTGCAATGGATCCGCGAGGCCTACGCCACCCGCTTCCCGGGTTTCCTGCCGGTGCGCGTCACGCACGACGACCTGACCTTCCTGACCGAGCGACGCACCGTGCAGCTCGACATCGACCGCATCTACCGCCAGATCCACGACTTCAAGCGCTTCCTGCAGCCGGGCGTGGTGGTGGTCGACTATTCGATGCCGCAGATGGACGGGCTGGAATTCTGCCAGGCGCTGCAGGACCTGCCCTGCAAGACCATCCTGCTGACCGGCACCGCCGACGAGAGCATCGCCGTGCAGGGCTTCAACCACGGGCTGATCGACCGCTACGTGAAGAAGCATGAAAGCAATATGGTCGAGCGGCTGGACCAGGAAATCGAGGCCATGCAGCAGGCGTACTTCGCCACGCTGTCGCGCACGCTGCGCGAGCTGCTGACGCGGCATTCGTTCTCGTTCCTGTCCGATCCGGCCATCACCGAGCGCGTGCGCCAGCTCATCGCGCGCTATGGCTTTGTCGAGTACTACCTGTACCCCAACCCGGCCGGCATCCTGCTGCTGACCGCGCAAGGCCACGCCACGCTGATGGTGATCGAGACCCGCGCCGGGCTGATGAGCCAGGTGGAATCGGCCGAGGCCTACGACGCCCCCGCGGCGCTGATCGAAGGCCTGCGCGAAGGCCGGCTGGTGCCGTTCTTCTGGCCCGGCAACGGCATGTACACGCCGGCGTGCGTGGACTGGGAACAATACTGCCTGCCGGCCGAGCGCTGCGAAGGCAATGAAGAATTCATCTATGCGCTGTTCGACCTGCCGCGCCACCTGCTGCAGGAGCCGGTGGTCAGCCTGCAGGCCTTCCTGGCGGACTTCAGCCGCAATCCGGATGCACTGACGGGGCGCAAGCGCCCCTGACCCAGCCGCCCTGCGGCCCGGCGCCGCAGGCGCCGTCAGTCCGCCTGCGCCGCCCGGTTGGCGCCGCGCACCATGTCGAAGCGGAACAGCCGGCATTCGATATTGCCGTTGTAGAGCGGCGTGCGGCGCGACTCCTTGAGCCGCAGCCGGCGCGGGAAGCCCATGTCGCCGGTAAACACCCAAGCCTGCCAGCCCGCGAAATGCTGCTTGAGCGTGGTGGCAAAGGCACTGGCGAACTGGTTGGCGGCGGCCTCCTCGACCTCGTCGCGCGGCATCTCTTCCTCTGGCAGGCGGCGCTGGCCGCGCACCGCGATCCGCTCGCCGTACGGGGGATTCATCAACAGCAAACCCGGCTCTTCAAAAGGCGGCTGCACGAAGCGCGCATCCACCTGCTTGGTGCGCGCCTCGCCCGGCAGGCCGGCACGCTCCCAGTTGGCGCGCGTGATGGCCAGCATGTCGGTGGAGATGTCCGAACCCACCACCTGCAGCGCATCGGCCGAGGCCAGCATGCGGGCGCGCTGCGCGTCGGACTTCAGCTTCTGCCAGGCCTTGGTGTCCATGCCCTTGAGCCATTCGAAGGCAAAGCTGCGGCTGCCGCCCGGCGCGATGCCCAGCGCTACCTGCGCGGCCTCGATCAGGAAGGTGCCGCTGCCGCACATCGGGTCGTAAAAGGGCCGGAAGGTCTGGCCCGGCACCCAGCCCGCCAGGCGCAGGATGCCGGCGGCCAGGTTTTCCTTCAGCGGCGCCTCGCCCTTCTCGGTGCGCCAGCCGCGCTTGAACAGGGGCTCGCCGGTGGTGTCGAGGTACAGCGTGCAGTCATGCTCGGTCAGATGGGCATAGATACGCACATCCGGGCTGGCGGTATCGACGCTCGGGCGCGCGCCCACGCGCTCGCGCAGGGCATCGCAGACCC
Organism: Cupriavidus sp. CP313; assembly: GCF_054072015.1. Lineage (NCBI taxonomy): Bacteria > Pseudomonadati > Pseudomonadota > Betaproteobacteria > Burkholderiales > Burkholderiaceae > Cupriavidus > Cupriavidus sp. CP313. The sequence continues at coordinate 195,670 of NZ_JBSVZB010000007.1, forward strand.
CGTCCTTGACGCGCAGCGCGGTGAAATTCAGGCTGCGCAGCGGCGACTTGTGCGACGTGATGTCCACGCGCAGCGATTCATCGGGCGAAAACCACTGCTCCCAGCGCACGCCGCGTGCCAGCGTATAGATGTCGTCCTCATGCCGGTAGCCGCGCGCGGCCACGCGCATCAGCACCCGGCTGGCAATGCGCGAATGCAGGTTGACCGCATAGGCGGCGGCCATCTCGCCCGAGAAATTGACGCCGCCCGGCACCTCCTGGTGCACCGTGAACGGCGCCAGCGCGGCCATGCCCGGCATCGTGGCGATCTCGCGCAGTTCTTCGGCGAGGGCGCTCTCCAGGCCGCGCGGGCAAGGGGCAAAGAAGGCTTGGGTCATGTGTTGGGTTTCCTGCAAACAAAAACGTCCGCCGTAGCGGACGGGGATCTATCCGAAGCTTAGCTCAAGCCGCCGCCAGGGCGCGGTCGAGGAAATCCAGCCGGTCCTGGCCCCAGAAGGGCTGGCCGTCATGGACGTACCACGGCGCGCCGAACACGCCGGCCGAGATCGCGTCCTGGGTGTTCTGCGCATAGGCCGCCTGCACCGACTGCGCCTCGCTGGCCTTGAGCAGGCTGGCGCCGTCCAGGCCGGCCTCGTCGGCGATCTGCGCCAGCGTGGCGGCATCGGCGATATTGCGTTGCCGGGCCCACACCGCCGCGCCGATGGCGCCGGTCAGCTGCATCGCGCGCGCGGTGCCATGCGCCAGCTGCGCCGCGATGATCAGCTTGCTGGCCGCGTCGCCCGATACCGGGAAGAACGTCGGCTGCGGATGCAGCGGCACGTCCAGGAATTCGCTCCAGCGCGCCAGCTCCACCAGGCGGTAGGCCTGGCGCTGGGGCGGGCGCTGCGACAGCGGCAGCCCGCCGGAGACGGAAAACACCTTGCCCAGGTCGCACGGCTTCAGGTTCACCTGCGCGCCATGGCGCTCGGCGATGGCGGCAAAGCGCGCATGGCCCAGGTAGACGAACGGCGACTGCGGCGTCAGGTAATAGTCAACCAGCTTGCTCATTTCGGTTCCGCAACAGGATTGGCAACAACAGACCGGGCGCCAGGCTCAGAACGGCTTGACGACCACCAGGATCACCACCGCCAGCAGCACCAGCACCGGCAGCTCATTGAACCAGCGATAAAACTTGTGCGAGCGCGTATTGCGCCCCGCTTCGAACTTGCGCAGCAGCACGCCGCAGCCGTGGTGGTAGCCGATCAGCACCAGCACCAGCGCCAGCTTGGCGTGCATCCAGCCCTGCCCCGCGCCGCGGCCGATGCCGTAGCCCAGGTACAGCCACAGCCCGAACACCACCGCCGGCACCGCCAGCATGGTCATGAAGCGGAACAGCTTGCGCCCCATCAGCAACAGGCGCTGCGTGCTGGCGGCGTCGGTATCCATCGCCAGGTTGACGAAGATGCGCGGCAGGTAGAACAGGCCGGCGAACCACGAGACCACGAAGACGATATGCAGCGCTTTGACCCAGAGCATCGGCAGGCAGGCGTGTAAGGACGATTGTTATTGTTGGCGCTGTCGGTATGGCTCAGGTGCGGATCTCGCCGTGCCCGAATACCACGTACTTGAGCGAGGTCAGCCCTTCCAGCCCGACCGGCCCGCGTGCGTGCAGCTTGTCGTTGGAGATGCCGATCTCCGCGCCCAGGCCGTACTCGAAGCCATCGGCGAAGCGGGTCGAGGCATTGATCATCACGCTGGCCGAATCGACCTCGCGGATAAAGCGCATGCCCGCCGAGTAGTTCTCGGTGATGATCGAATCGGTATGGTGCGAGCCGTATTCGTTGATATGGGCGACGGCCTCGTCCAGTCCGGCCACGGTCTTGATGGCGAGGATCGGGGCCAGGTATTCCAGGCGCCAGTCTTCCTCTGCGGCATCGACCAGGCCGGTGAAGCCCGCTGCTTCCAGCGTGGCGCGGGTGGCCGGGCACACGCGCAGCTCGACGCCCTTCTCCTGGTAGATGCGGCACAGCGGCGGCAGCGCGGCGGCGGCGATGTCCTGCGACACCAGCAGCGTCTCCATGGTGTTGCACGGCGCATAGCGCTGGGTCTTGGCGTTGTCGCAGACGCGCACGGCCTTGTCCAGGTCGGCATCGGCGTCGATATAGACGTGGCAGATGCCGTCCAGGTGCTTGATCATCGGCACGCGCGCTTCTTCCATCAGCCGCGCGATCAGGCTCTTGCCGCCGCGCGGCACGATCACGTCGACGTATTCGGTCATGGTGATCAGCCGGCCCACGGCGGCGCGGTCAGTGGTCTCGATCACCTGCACCGCCTCGGACGGCAGCCCGGCCGCGGACAGGCCCTCGGCCACCAGCGCCGCCAGCGCGGTGTTGGATTCGATCGCCTCGGAACCGCCGCGCAGGATGGTGGCGTTGCCCGATTTCAGGCACAGCGCCGCGGCGTCGATGGTCACGTTCGGGCGCGACTCGTAGATGATGCCGATCACGCCCAGCGGCACGCGCATCTGGCCGACCTGGATGCCGGTCGGGCGGAACTTCATGTTCGAGATCTCGCCGATCGGGTCGGCCAGCGCGGCGATCTGCTCCAGGCCCGCGGCCATGGTGGCGATGGCCTTGTCCGACAGCGTCAGGCGGTCGATAAAGGCGTCGTCCTGGCCGTTGGCGCGGGCGCGCTCGACATCGCACGCGTTGACCGCCTTGAGCTTGTCGGCATCACGGCGGATGGCCGCGGCGATGGTCAGCAGCGCACGGTTCTTGTCGGCCGTGGAGGCACGCGCCATGGCGCGCGACGCGGCGCGGGCCTGGCGGCCGACGCGGTCCATGTATTGGTTGAGGTCGAGCTCGTTCATGTCAGTGGCCCTGGGGTGGTGGCCGTCAGTGTGTTTTCCGTCCCCCCGCCGCACGCGGCGGGGGAAGCAAACCTGTGGAGTTGCGCGTTCAGCGCGCGATCATCAGGGCAAGCTGCTGCAGCCCGTCCCATGGTTCCGCCGGCAGCGGGCTGCCGCCCGGTGGCGGCAGGTCCGACAGGCCCTTGACCTGGCGGTCCAGCCGCGCCGCCAGCGCCAGCGCCGCTTCCAGCCTTGGCTGCGCCAGGCGCTGCGCGGCCTGCGGCACCAGCCGCTCGCGCGGGCCCCAGACGCGCAACTCGCGCATCAGCACGCCCGCCGGCTTGCCGGCCGCCAGCCCTTGCCGGACCTTGGATAATACGCGAATTTCCTCGGTCAGCGCCCACAGCACCAGCACCGTGGCCTCGCCCTCGCCGCGCAGTCCTTCGAGCATGCGCACCAGCCGCGGCACGTCGCCAGAGAGCATCGATTCAGACAGCTTGAACACGTCGTAGCGGGCCACATTCAGCACCGCATCGTGCACCTGGTCGAAGGTGAGCTCGCCGGGCGGGTATAGCAGCCCCAGCTTCTGGATTTCCTGGTGCGCCGCCAGCAGGTTGCCCTCGACCTTGTCGGCGATGAACTGCAGCGCACGCCGGCCCGGCTCGCCGCCCTCGACACGCTGCTGCTGCAGCGACAGCCGCTCGCCGACCCAGGCCGGCAGCCGGGTGCGGTCCACGGTGTCGACCTTGATCGACACGCCGGCGGCTTCCAGCGCCTGGAACCAGGCCGACTTGGACGCGGCAAAATCCAGCCGCGGCAGCGTCACCAGCAGCACCACGTCGGGCGACGGCTGGGCGGCCACGGCGCGCAGCGCCTCGCCGCCGTCCTTGCCGGGCTTGCCCGACGGGATGCGGAGTTCAACGATCTTGCGGTCGCCAAAGAGCGACATCGACTGCTGCGCCTCGACCAGCTGGCCCCAGTGGAAGCCGCGCTCGGCCACCAACACGTCGCGCTCGGAGAAGCCGGCTTCGCGCGCAGCGGCGCGCAGGCGGTCGACGGCTTCCAGCACCAGCAGGTGCTCGTCGCCATGCACCACGTACAGCGGTGCCAGGCCCTTGGCCTTTGCCTGCCGCAGGTGTGCGTCGAGCCCGTCGAGCTTGAGCTGCATGCCGTATGCCTGCCCGCGCCCGCTCAGATGGCCTTGACGGCGGACAGCCGGCGCATCAGCTGCTGCACGATATCGCGCTGCATGTCGCGGTACAGCTGCTGCTCTTCGTAGTCCTTGGCCAGCGTGTTGGCTTCGTTGTAGGTCAGGTCGCGCGTCAGCACCAGCTGCGACGGCGGGATCAGTTCCTTGCCGGCGGGGTCGCGCAGGCGGAAGGTGAAGCGCTGCGTCAGGCGGTATTCACGCACCACGCCCTCGGTCGTGATCGACAGGATCGACTTGGTGCGTGTGTCCTGCAGCACGTCCAGCAGCGCGTCGGCCTCTTTCTGGTCGCCCACCACCTGGGTGTCGGAGCCGCCGCGGATGGCGCGGCGCAGGTCCGCGCCCATCAGCGAATTGGGCGGAATCCCGATATAGAGCCGCTTGAAGGCGAAATCCGAGTTGCCGCGCATGTGGAAGCCGCAGCCGGCCAGCAGGCCCGTTGCCGGCACTGCCAGCATTGCCGCGAGCACCTTGCGGCGCCCCATGTTCAGTCGCTTCATTCTTGGCGATTCCTTGTCAGGTTCCGGGGCCAGCTTACAACACCACGTTGACCAGGCGGCCGGGCACCACCACGATCTTCTTCGGCGCCTTGCCCTCGGCAAACTTGGCCACGGTCTCGCTGGCGGCGGCGGTTGCCTCGATGGCGGCGCGGTCGGCGTCGGCGGGCACGGTGATGCTGCCGCGCACCTTGCCGTTGATCTGCAGCACCAGTTCGATCTCGCTGCGCACAAGCGCGGCTTCATCGACCTGCGGCCACGGCGCGTCGAGCAGGTCGCCGGCTTCGGCGGCGTAGCCCAGCTGGTCCCACAGGCCGTGGGTGACGTGCGGCACCACCGGGTACAGCACGCGCAGCAGGATGCCGAAGCACTCGCGGCGCGCGGCCGGCGAAGCGGTCTTGGCGTCGTCCAGGGCGTTCAGCATCTTCATCGTGGCGGACACCACGGTGTTGTACTGGATGCGCTGGTAGTCGTAGTTGGCCTGCTTGAGCACGCCGTGGATCTCGCGGCGCAGGTCGGCGTCATCGGCAGTCGGACTGCCGGCGGCGCCGTCGCGGATGGCCGCGGCGTTGGCATAGCCGTAGTTCCACACGCGGCGCAGGAAGCGCGAGGCGCCCTCCACGCCCGAGCCGCTCCATTCCAGCTGCTGCTCCGGCGGCGCGGCGAACATCACAAAGAGGCGCGCGGTATCGGCGCCGTACTGGTCGATCAGCGCCTGCGGGTCGATGCCGTTGTTCTTGGACTTCGACATCTTCTCGATGCCGCCGATCACCACCGGCTGGCCGTCGGCGATCAGCGTGGCGCCCACCGGGCGGCCGCGCTCGTCGGTGCGCAGGTCGACCTCGGCCGGGTTGTACCAGTGCTTCTTGCCCGAGGCGTCCTCGCGGTAGTAGGTCTCGTTGAGCACCATGCCCTGCGTCAGCAGGTTGGTGAAGGGCTCGTCGAACTTGACCAGGCCCAGGTCGCGCATGACCTTGGTCCAGAAGCGTGCGTACAGCAGGTGCAGGATCGCGTGCTCGATGCCGCCGATGTACTGGTCCATCGGCATCCAGTAATCGTTGCGCGCATCGACCATGGTGGCCGCATCCGGGCAGGTATAGCGCATGTAGTACCAGCACGAATCGATGAAGGTATCCATCGTGTCGGTCTCGCGGCGCGCCGGCTTGCCGCACGACGGGCAGGTGCACTGCAGGAAGCGCGCATCCTTGGCCAGCGGGTTGCCGGTGCCGTCCGGCACCAGGTCCTCGGGCAGCACCACCGGCAGGTCCTGCTCCGGCACCGGCACCACGCCGCAGCTGTCGCAGTGGATCAGCGGGATCGGCGTGCCCCAGTAGCGCTGGCGCGAGATGCCCCAGTCGCGCAGGCGCCAGGTCACCTTCTTCTCCCCGATGCCCTTGGCGCCCAGGTCGGCGGCAATGGCTTCGACCGCGGCCTGGTAGCCGAGGCCGTCGTATTTACCGCTATGGATGCAGGTGCCGTTTTCCTTGTCGCCGTACCACTCCTGCCAGGCTTCGGTCGAGTACGGCTGGCCCTTCACGTCGATGACGGGCTTGATCGGCAACTTGTACTTCAGCGCGAAGGCGAAGTCGCGCTCGTCGTGCGCGGGCACGCCCATCACGGCGCCGTCGCCATAGCTCATCAGCACGTAGTTGCCGACCCAGACGTCGACCTTCTCGCCGGTCAGCGGGTGCACGACCTGCAGGCCGGTCGGCATGCCCTTCTTCTCCATGGTCGCCATGTCGGCTTCCATGACCGAGCCGTGCTTGCATTCGTCGATGAAGGCAGCCAGTTCGGGGTTGTTCAGCGCGGCGTGGGTGGCCAGCGGGTGCTCGGCGGCGACCGCGCAGAAGGTCACGCCCATGATGGTGTCGGCGCGCGTGGTGAACACGTACAGCTTGCCGTCATTGATCGGCTTGCCGTCCTCGCCCGGGATGTCGTGCGGGAACGCAAAGCGCACGCCCACGCTCTTGCCAATCCAGTTCTGCTGCATCACCTTGACGCGCTCGGGCCAGCCCAGCTGGTCCAGGTCGCCCAGCAGTTCCTCCGCATACTCGGTGATGCGCAGGTAGTACATCGGGATCTCGCGCTTTTCCACCACCGCGCCCGAACGCCAGCCGCGGCCGTCGATGACCTGCTCGTTGGCCAGCACGGTCTGGTCGACCGGGTCCCAGTTGACGGTGCCGGTCTTGCGGTAGGCGATGCCCTTTTCCAGCATCTTCAGGAACAGCCACTGGTTCCAGCGGTAATAGTCCGGGCTGCAGGTGGCGACTTCGCGCGACCAGTCGATCGCCAGGCCCATCGACTGCATCTGCTTCTTCATGTAAGCGATGTTGTCGTAGGTCCAGGCCGCCGGGGCCACGCCGTTGTTCAGCGCGGCGTTCTCGGCCGGCATGCCGAAGGCGTCCCAGCCCATCGGCATCAGCACGTTGTTGCCGTTCATGCGCAGGTAGCGCGCCATCACGTCGTTGATGGTGTAGTTGCGCACGTGGCCCATGTGCAGCTTGCCCGACGGATACGGCAGCATCGAGCAGGCGTAGAACTTGGGCTTTTCCTTGCCGTCGGCCCCGGCCGCATGCTCCGACACGCGATAGGCGTCGATGGCTTGCCAGTGCTGCTGGGCGGCTTGTTCAACGGCGGAAGGAAGGTATTTGTCTTGCATGGTCGGGACAGCAGTCAGGACAACGTTTGCGCGGCAACTGGCCTGCCGGCATCCGGGGGAATCGTTGGAATGTGAGCAGCGGGCGCGCCGCTTGCGCGGCGCCCGCCGGGCGTGCAATGCGAAAGAAGACGATTATAACCGTGGCGGCAGGCCAGTTTCGGCCCTGCGCGCGCCGCGGCGCCTTACTTCAGGCCCAGCACGTCCTGCATGTCGAACAGGCCGTTGGGCTTGTCGGCCAGGAAACGGGCGGCGCGCACGGCACCGTCGGCATACGACTGGCGGCTGGACGACTTGTGGCTGATCTCGATGCGCTCGCCGATGCCGGCGAACATCACGGTGTGGTCGCCGACGATATCGCCGCCGCGCACGGTGGCAAAGCCGATCGAATTGGGATCACGCTCGCCGGTGTGGCCTTCGCGGGCATAGACCGCGCAAATCTTCAGGTCGCGGCCAAGCGCCTCGGCGATCACCTCACCCATCTTCAGCGCGGTGCCCGAGGGGGCATCGACCTTGAAGCGGTGGTGCGCCTCGATCACTTCGATGTCATAGCCGGTCGACAGCAGCTTGGCGGCCACTTCCAGCAGCTTGAAGGTGGCGTTGACGCCGACGCTGAAGTTGGCGGCGAAGACAATGCCGATCGACCTGGCGGCCTCGGCCAGCGCGGCCTTGCCGGCCTCGTCGAAGCCGGTGGTGCCGATCACCAGCTTCACGCCCAGCTTCTTCGCCGCGGCCACGTGGGCCAGCGTGCCTTCGGGGCGAGTGAAGTCGATCAGGCAGTCCGCGCCGGCCAGCACCGCTTCCACATCGGCGCTGATCGCCACGCCGGTCTGGCGGCCCAGCAGCAGGCCCGCATCCTGGCCCAGCGCCGGCGAGCCCGGCACGTCCAGCGCGCCCGCCAGGCTCACGCCCTCGGTGTTCAGCACGTGTTCGATCAGCATGCGGCCCATGCGGCCCGATGCGCCTGCAATGGCGATGTTCATGGTGTCTGGCTCAGCGGAATATGCGCAATGCGCGGAAAGTGATCGAGCCGGCCATGCCTGACCGGCCCGGAAAACTGGTGGCGCGCCGCCGCCGGCGCGCCGTGCGGCGGATCAGTTGGCGGCCGGTTTGGGGGTCCCGGCCGGCGCGGGGGCCTGGGCCGGCGCCGCTGCCTCGGTGGGAGCGGACGGCGCGGCCGGCGATGCCGCAGCGGCGGGTGCCGCTTCCGGCTGCTGCGCCTGCCGCGGCACAAAGTTGTCCACCGTGGTCTGCGATTCGGCCGGGGCGGCCGGGGCGGCCGCGGTGGCCGCGGTGGCTGCCGCGCCAGTGGAGATCTTGCCCGGCGTCTGGTCCTTCAGCGCCTTTTTCATGCCGTCGATCTCGGCAATCAGCTCATACTCGGACGGCAGTTCATCGCCGCTAAACTTGACCAGCCGGTCGCCTTCGAAGAACACCGTATAGCGGCGCTGCTGCACCACGGGGGTATTGCCGCGGCGGAACGAGAACACGTAGTCCCAGCGGTCGGCGTGGAACACGTCATTCAGCAGCGGCGTGCCGAGCAGGAACTTGACCTGGTCGCGCGTCATACCTTCGCGCAGTTGCGATACGGCCTCGCGCGAGACGAAATTGCCCTGCACGATGTTGATCCGGTACGGCGTAATGGCGTTGGCTACCTTGCGCGAGGTGGAATCGTAGGCTGAGCAGGCGCCGGCCAGCAGGGCCGCGGCCAGCAGGGAGACAACCAGCGTCGGGCGCATGGCGGACGAACGGATAGAACGCATGTATCTCGCTTCCGGGAGGGAAAGAAAAGTACCACGGCAAGGTACCGCAAAGCGGGCACAAAAACGGCGCAATATGCGCCGATTGCACCACACACGCCTGTTGCGCCTGCCGCGACAACCACATGGGACGGCAACTGTGCCGGGCGCGTGATGCCGACTTGGGACATCACTACCGCGAGCGACTTTTGCTGCCAAAACCCTTATGATTCAACTATCCAGTCATTGTACTCTAGGGAGTCACCCACATGCCGAGTCCGGCGGACCTCAAGAACATCGGCCTGAAGGCGACCGTGCCCAGGCTGAAGATTCTTGAAATTTTTCAGACCAGTGAACAGCGGCACCTGAGCGCGGAAGACGTCTACCGTATCCTGCTGAACGAGCATATGGATATCGGCCTGGCCACCGTCTACCGCGTGCTGACCCAGTTCGAGCAGGCAGGACTGCTGTCGCGCAACAACTTTGAATCCGGCAAGGCGATTTTCGAACTCAACGAAGGCAAGCACCATGACCACCTGGTGTGCCTCGACTGCGCCCGCGTCGAGGAGTTCTTCGACTCTGAAATCGAGCACCGCCAGCAAAGCATCGCGCGCGAGCGCGGCTTTACGCTGCAGGAACATGCGCTGTCGCTGTACGGCAATTGCACCAAAACAGACTGTCCCCACAGACCCAAACGATAAGCCTGCACGCTCCACCGCGGAGCGCAGACGGGCAACAAAAAACCGGCGCCAGGCGCCGGTTTTTTGTTTGGGCTGCTCGCCGCAGGATGCCGCTCAGGGCGCCTGCAGGTCTTGCAGGTCCTGTTCGGTAACCACCCGTGCCGGGCGTGCCGGCGGCAGTCCGACAAACTCGCCCACCACCTGGCGGAACAGGTTGCGCGCCCACACCAGCATCGGATGGGTGTTGCGGCTGCGGTGCCAGAACATGTTCAGGCCGAGCATGGTGTTCAGTTCCGCCGGCAGCGGGAAGGCCTTCAGGCCATAGGTCTCGCAGGCCATGTCCTTGGTCAGCGCATTGACGGTGAAGATCATGTCGGTCTGCGAGGCCAGTTCAGCCTGGGCACGCCATGAATGTACCGTCAGCGTCGCATTGCGCTTGAGCCCGCGCTGCTGCAACGCGTAGTCGAGCGGGATCAGCGACGGCGCCGGGCGGCCGGAGCCGCCGGAATGCGCCATGAAGATATGGCCGCAATCCAGGTATTGCTCCAGCGAGCAGTGGTTCTTGAGCACCGGATGGCTCTTGCGCGCGCAAACCCACAGGTTCAGCGACGTCACCATTTCCTCGACGATTTCCGGGTGGCGGGTCGGGAACGGGGAAAAGGCCAGGTCAAGTTCGTTGGCGCGCATCGAGGCGACGTCCGTTTCCCACGAATGGGATTCGACCAGCTTGATATGCAGGTCCGGCGCCAGCTGCTTGATGCGCAGCACAAAACGGTTGAATACCGTGTCGCCCAGCTCGGCGGCAAAGCCGATGCTCAGCGTGCCGGTGGCAATGGCCGGATCAAAATTGTCGGCATCGCCCTCGTTGATCGACGACCACAAGTCCAGCATGTCGCGGATCTTCGGGCCCAGTTCCAGCGCACGCGGCGTTGGCGTCAGGCCATGCGGGACGCGGATGAAGAGCGGATCGTCAAAGATTTCACGCAGCCTGCCCAGCGAGTGCGATACGGCCGGCGCGGTCATATGCATCTTTTCCGCGACATAAGTGGCGTTTCGCTTGCTCAGTAGTTCGGTGAAGATCACTAAAAGCTTCGTGTCTACGTTCACCATGATCAGGCCTCGGTCAGATTATTCTTAGCTAGATGGCCCCACCACTTGCACTGGCTGCACATCAGATTTCAACGGCGTCTTAATAGTGTAAGAGGAAAAAACAAGCTCGGAAAGCAAATTCGGCATTTCTAAAATGGTCGTCTACGACATAATTCTGAAAAATTGCGCGTTTTTTCCACTAATGACCGCATATGTGGACATTTCCCGCGCCGCAACATCCACCAGTGCATCGGCGAATAGTGGGTCCGCCGTTCCCATTTCTATCATTCTTTTCCGACGGCTCGATCCCGGCCATCATGCCTGAACATTTCCGCCTCCCCGTACCGCTCCCGAAAGCGTACCGCTTGCTGAACCACGGCCCCACCGTGCTGGTCAGCGCCGCCGCCGGCGGCAAGCGCAATATCATGGCCGCCGCCTGGGCCATGCCGCTCGACTTTGCCCCGCCCAAGGTGGCAGTGGTGCTGGACAAGAGCACCTGGACCCGGCGCCTGCTGGAAGACAGCGGCGAGTTCGTGCTGCAGGTTCCCACCGTCAGCCAGGTCGACCTGACCGAGGCGCTGGGCTCCAGCTCCGGCCTGGCGCTGATGGAGCAGGAAGGCACCGACAAGTTCGACGCCTACGGCCTGGGCACCTTTGCCGGCACGGCGGTCGGCGCGCCGCTGCTGGAGGGCTGCGCGGCCTGGCTGGAATGCCGGCTGCTGCCGGAGCCGGCCACGCAGCAGACCTACGACCTGTTCCTTGGCGAAGTCGTGGCCGCGCACGCGGACTCGCGCGTGTTCAGCAACGGGCACTGGCATTTCGACGGCCATGACGCGCTGCGCACCATCCACCATGTGGCTGGCGGCCATTTCCTGGTGGACGGCGACGCAGTAGACGCGCGCCCGCTGGCGCCCCGCCCGGCTGGCTGAATTAACTGCACCGGAAAATGAAAAACGCGCCCGAAGGCGCGTTTTTCTTTACTGCGGAAGCTGCCGGATAAGGCTGCTGAATTACTTGGCCGCGACGCGGACCATTTCCAGCACCTTGTTCGAGTAGCCCCACTCGTTGTCGTACCAGCTCACGACCTTGATGAAGGTGCCGTCCAGCGCGATGCCGGCTTCGGCGTCGAAGATCGAGGTGCGGGCATCGCCGCGGAAGTCGGTGGCGACGACCTTGTCTTCGGTGTAACCCAGCACGCCCTTGAGCGCGCCCTGGCTCTGGGCCTTCATCTCGGCGCAGATTTCTTCGTACGTCGCCGACTTTTCCAGCTCGACGGTCAGGTCGACCACGGACACGTCCGAGGTCGGCACGCGGAACGACATGCCGGTCAGCTTCTTGTTCAGCTGCGGAATCACCACGCCCACGGCCTTGGCTGCGCCGGTCGACGACGGGATGATGTTTTCCAGGATGCCGCGGCCGCCGCGCCAGTCCTTGTTAGACGGGCCGTCAACGGTCTTCTGGGTGGCGGTGGCGGCGTGCACGGTGGTCATCAGGCCGCGCTTGATGCCCCACTTGTCGTTCAGCACCTTGGCCACCGGTGCCAGGCAGTTGGTGGTGCAGCTGGCGTTGGAGATGATCGCCTCGCCCTTGTACGACTCGTGGTTCACGCCGTACACGAACATCGGGGTGTCGTCCTTGGACGGGGCCGACATGATCACCTTCTTCGCGCCCGCGTCGAGGTGCTTCTGCGCGCCTTCCTTGGTCAGGAAGATGCCGGTCGACTCGACCACCACGTCGGCGCCGATCTCGCCCCACTTCAGCTCGGCCGGATCCTTGACCGCGGTCAGGCGGATCTTCTTGCCGTTGACGACCAGGGTGTTGCCGTCGACCGACACTTCGCCGTCAAAGCGGCCATGCACCGAGTCGTACTTCAGCATGTACGCCAGGTAGTCGGGCTCCAGCAGGTCGTTGATGCCAACGACTTCGATGTCCTTGAAGTTGGCGACTGCGGCGCGGAACACCATGCGTCCGATGCGGCCGAAGCCGTTGATGCCGATCTTGATGGTCATGACTGTCTCTCCTGAGGATCGATTGAAACCGGTGGGCGCCGCTGCTGCCGCGCGGCGCACCACGCGGCTCCAGCGCCCGGATGCTTAGATAAGGGTGTCCTTCACCGTGCGGACCACGTTCTCGACGGTAAAACCGAAGTGCTTGAACAGCACGCCGGCCGGGGCCGATTCACCGAAGGTGTCGATGCCCACCACCGCCTGGACCTGGTACTTCCACCAGAAGTCCGTCACGCCCGCCTCGACCGCCACGCGCGGCACGCCGGCCGGCAGCACGCTGGCCTTGTAGGCGGCGTCCTGCTTGTCGAACACCGTGGTGGCCGGCACCGAGACCACGCGCACATGCACGCCTTCGGTGGCCAGCGCGTCGGCGGCGCCGACGGCCAGGCCCACTTCGGAGCCGGTGGCCAGGATCACGGCGTCCGGACGCTTGGTCTTGGGGTTGACGCTGTCGCGCAGCACGTAGCCGCCGCGCGCGATATTGGCGCGGGTGACGTCGTCGCGGCGCTGGAACGGCAGGTTCTGGCGGCTGAAGATCAGGCAGCTCGGGCCGTTCTCGCGGCGGATCGACTCGGCCCAGGCCACGGCGGTCTCGGTGGTGTCGGCGGTGCGCCAGACGTCCATGTTCGGGATCAGGCGCAGGCTGGCGACGTGTTCGATCGACTGGTGGGTCGGGCCGTCTTCACCCAGGCCAATCGAGTCATGGGTGAACACGAACAGCGTGCGGATCTTCATCAGCGCCGCCATGCGCAACGCATTGCGGCTGTAGTCCGAGAAGGTCAGGAAGGTGGCGCCGTAGGGGATGTAGCCACCATGCAGCGTGATGCCGTTCATGATGGCGCTCATGCCGAACTCGCGCACGCCGTAGTTGATATGGTTGCCCCAGGCATCCACGCGCACGGCCTGGCTGCCCGACCAGTTGGTCAGGTTCGAGCCGGTCAGGTCGGCCGAGCCGCCGAGGAATTCGGGCAGCACCGGGCCGAAGGCCTCGATGGTGTTCTGGCTGGCCTTGCGGGTGGCGATGGTCTCGGCCTTTTCCTCGCACTTGCCGATGAAGGCGTCGACGGCGGCGTCGAACGAACCCGGCAGCTCGCCCTTCATGCGGCGGCGGAATTCGCCGGCCTCATACGGGTGGCGCTCGGCGTAGGCATCGAACAGCGCGTTCCAGGCACGCTCCAGCGCCTGGCCATTGGCCTTGGCGTCCCAGGCGTCGTAGACCTCGGCCGGCACTTCGAACGGGGAGTGGGCCCAGCCCAGCGCCTCGCGCGTGGCCAGCACTTCGGCGCCGCCCAGCGGGGCGCCGTGCACGTCGTGGCCGCCTTCCTTGTTGGGCGCGCCCTTGCCGATCTTGGTGCGGCAGCAGATCAGGGTCGGCTTGTCGCTGGCCTTGGCCTGCGCAATGGCGTTGTCGACCGCGACCACGTCATGGCCGTCGATGCCGCGGATCACGTTCCAGCCATAGGCTTCGAAACGCTTCGGGGTATCGTCGTTGAACCAGTGCACCACGTCGCCGTCGATCGAGATGCCATTATCATCCCACAGCGCGATCAGCTTGTTGAGCTTCAGCGTGCCGGCCAGCGAGCTGGCTTCGTGCGAGATGCCTTCCATCAGGCAACCGTCGCCCAGGAAGACATAGGTGTGGTGGTTGACGATGTCGAAGCCGGGACGGTTGAATTCTTCGCCCAGCAGGCGTTCGGCCAGCGCCATGCCGACGGCGTTGGTGATGCCCTGGCCGAGCGGGCCGGTGGTGGTTTCCACGCCCGGGGTGATGCCGTATTCCGGGTGGCCGGCGGTCTTGCTGTGCAGCTGGCGGAAATTCTTCAGCTCTTCGACCGGCAGGTCGTAGCCGGTCAGGTGCAGCAGCGCATAGATCAGCATCGAGCCGTGGCCGTTGGACAGCACGAAGCGGTCGCGGTCGGCCCACTGGGGGTTGCTCGGGTTGTGCTTCAGGTGCCGGCCCCACAGCGCCACGGCGATGTCTGCCATGCCCATCGGCGCACCGGGGTGGCCGGAATTGGCCTGCTGGACGGCGTCCATGGCAAGCACGCGGATGGCATCGGCCATCTGCTTGGAAGGCTGGGAAGCAAAAGGACTTGTGGCGGGATGGGCAAGGGCGGACATGCGGGCGGTCTTGGACGTGAGCGGGCGTGAGCCTGACGGTGACGGCAGGAAAACCGCAATTTTAGCAGAAGCTAGGGGGTTTTCCGGACTCCCGGACAGCGCCTGCGGCGCAGCGAGGGCGATCACCGGAAGCTCCATGCGCCCCCCGCCCCCGGTCATCGGAACTATCCGGCCACGGACATGCCTGATGCTTCACCCCAACCAGCCCGGCCGACCGCTGCGCCGCACTTCGACAGCGTAGCGCGGCACGCGTAAGATGCACTCTCGCACCGCGCGGCACGCCAGCCGCGCCGGGTTTCCCGCACTCAGGAGACGATCATGACCAGACCGGCCAACACCCCCTGGCTCACCCCCTACCTGACCGTCGCCAACGGGCGCGCCGCACTGGACTTCTACAGCCGCGCCTTCGGCTTCGCCGCCGGCAACGTGGTCGACGAAAACGGCGTGCCGACCCATGCCGAGATGCACTACCAGGGCCAACTGGTGGTGATGTTCGCGCCCGAGGGCGCCTGGGGCAGCACCGCGCGCACGCCGCGCTCGCTGGGCGTCGAGTGCCCGCAGACCTTCTATGTCTATTGCGACGATGTCGACGCCATGCACCAGCGCGCGGTCGACGCCGGCGCGGTCAGCCTGATGGCGCCGGCAGACCAGTTCTGGGGCGACCGCTATTGCATGGTCGAAGATCCCGACGGCTACCGCTGGGGCTTTGGCAAGCCGCTGGACCAGGCAGCAGGCCAGGCAAGCTGATGGCACCACGCTTCTTCGTCGGCGGCACAGACACCGTCCTGGCCGCCGAATCCGATTTCCCGCTGCCCGAGCCGGTGGTGCGCCACGCGCAGGTGCTGCGCCTGGTGCCGGGCGACGCCATGACGCTGTTCGACGGCCGCGGCGGCAGCCACGCGGCCACGCTGGTTGAGCTGGGCAAGCGCCACGCGCTGGCGCGCATCGGCGCGCATGACGCGGCCGAAGCCGAGCCGCCCTTCCGCGTCACGCTGGCGCAGGGCCTGGCCGGCGGCGACAAGATGGACTGGCTGATCGAAAAGGCGGTCGAACTGGGCGTCACGGCAATCCAGCCGCTGCAGGCCAGCCGCTCGGTGGTGCGCCTGTCGGGCGAGCGCGCGCACAAGCGCCACGCGCACTGGCAGGCACTGGTGCAGGCCGCCTGCGAGCAATGCGGCCGCAATCGCTTGCCGGAGGTTGCGCCGGTCGCTAACTTTGAGACATGGCTGGCGCAGTCCGCGGCTGGCGGTGCCAGGCTGCTGGTATCGCCGCGCGCCACCCACTCGCTGCCGGCGTTCATCGCCGAACAGCGCGAAGCCTTGCTGGCCGGCGGCGTCACGCTGCTGATCGGCCCCGAAGGCGGCCTGGCGCCCGAGGAAGAGCAGGCGGCAAGGCAAGCGGGTTTCACCGGCGTGTCGCTCGGCCCCCGCATCCTGCGTACTGAAACCGCCGGGCTGGCATGCCTGGCAACCCTTAACGCCTTGCTTGGCGGATTCTGACGGCGGCGGCCATCCGGTCATCGCGTCAACCTTGCAACCCTGACTGAAAGGAGTCGACCATGGGACTACTCGATAGCGTGCTGGGCGGTGTGCTCGGACAACTCGGCGGCGCGCGCGGCGAGGCTGGCGATACCGGCGGCGGGCTCGACCCCAAGCTGATGATGGCGCTCGGCCTGCTGGCAACGCTGGCCATGCGCGGCCGCGGGCAAGCAGGCGCTGCGGGCGATGCGGCGCCTGTCGATGATGGCCTGGGCGGCCTGGGCAGCCTCGGCGGGCTGCTGGGCGGCATGCTCGGCGGCGGTGGTGCCGGCGCAGCGCCCGGCGGCGCCACCGGCGGCCTGGACCTTGGCTCGCTGCTCGGCGGCCTGCTTGGCGGCCAGGGTGGCGCGCCGGCCAACAGCCAGGCACTTGGTGCGGCCGCCGGCGGCATCGGCGCGCTGCAGCAGATCCTGGCGCAGGCCGGGCTGGGCGAACAGGTGAACTCGTGGATCGGCAGCGGCGCCAACCAGCCGGTCACGCCGTCGGCGCTGAGCGGCGCGCTGGGCGACACCGGCGCGCTCGAATCGCTGGCACAGACCACCGGCATGTCGCAGGACGACGTGGCCGCGCAACTGAGCGAAGGACTGCCGGAACTGATCGACCGGCTCACGCCGCATGGGCATCTGCCGGCGCAGGGATAAGACCAGCTCCTCGCCGGAAAGCAAAAAGCCCGCTGATGCGGGCTTTTTGCTTGCTATACCGTGGAACGGCCAGGCCAGCGCAATCAGGCGAACGAATAAAACACCCGGAACTGCACCTTGCGCTCGCCCCAGAACTCGGCGGCGTCGCGGAATACGTCGAGCAGCACCTCGCGCCCTTCCTTGTCGAACTTCTGCGCAATAGGCAGGCCTTCCAGCACGATCACAAAGCCCGGCTGCGGGCCGGCCTTGTAGATCATGTCGGTCAGGCAGTCAGCCAGCGCGTCGAAGTTCTTGCCGAAGTGCTTCGGGAAGGTGAACGACGTGGCGATGCTTTCCAGGACCTCGGCCTTGCTCGCGCAATGGGCGCAATTGGCGTAGAGGAAATGCTGCCCGAGATCGGCGGCCGCCTGGGCCAGCTCAGGCACGCGGAAGGCGCGGATCGACTGGACGATGTTCGGACGCACCGTCTTGAACAGGTTCATGGCCCCCTCGCTGGTGCCGTCATTCCAACCGGGACCGGCGGGCATGGCCACGGGCGCGGTCGCGGGCGGGAGTTTTTGCATGAGCTCTTGGCTCGGCATCATCAGCACGTTGTCGTATAGGTTCTGGGCCTGCTGCTGAGCCCGCTGCCAGCCATCTCCGGCGCCGCGCTCTTCGCGGGCGGCAAGGGCGTCGCCCAATCCGAAAATGTCAGTCATCATTTGAGTATCCGTTTGAAGCTGTTGTAGTGATCTTCCGTGTAGTAACAATCGTTGGCAGCGCGTTGTTCCCCGCCGCAGACGATCCGCTTGGCTCCCCGGTTCCGGCTCCTGGCGCTCTTGACCGTGTATTCGCGGTAATACCCGCGTTCACGTTGCGGCAGGATGCGCTCGTAGTTGCCGAATCTCGATCCGTCCTTGTCATACAGGAACGGGCCGCCGGCTTCGATGCGCTCCAGGGTCTGCCGTGCTTCGTTGGGCAACTGCTGCACTGCAATGGTTCCCATCCCTTCGGTCTGCACCTGCCGCGCCAGTGTCGGCTGCGCCAGGGCCAGCACCAGCGCCGCGCCGGTCATGGACCGGGCCAGCATGCGCGTTGCGTGCCGCATCAGAGAAACTTGGAAACCCACGTTGCTTGTCTTGGTTGAACCGGAAATCGAGCCTGCCGCTGGTTGGGTAGACGATCTATCTGTCCGGGCCACCCTGGCCAGCGCCCTGCGCCACCCGTTGAGGAGCGCGATGGATGCCGGCCGTACCGGGGCGCTCATGGCGAGCGCCTGTATCAAAGGCGTAAGGTTACGCGCATGCACGCAATTAAGCAATCCCGGCCCGACAGCACCGGTAATTCTTCAATTGTTTCAATATGTTAAGCGTATGTGTGCGCATACTAACCACGCACATACGGATGCAAAAAAAGCCGGGCGAACCCGGCTTTTCGTCACATTGGCCTGCTACCGGCCATGCAAGCGGCGATACCAAGCGGTTTAGCGCTTGGCAGCGGCGTCCACCACGACCAGCGAGGTCATGTTGACGATGCGGCGCACCGTGGCCGACGGCGTCAGGATGTGCACCGGCGCCTTCACGCCCAGCAGGATCGGCCCGATCGCGACGTTGTTGCCCGCGGCAACCTTGAGCAGGTTGTACGAGATATTGGCCGCGTCGATGTTCGGGCACACCAGCAGGTTGGCTTCGCCCTTGAGCGCGCCGTCCGGCACCAGCTGGTCGCGCAGCTTCTGGTCGAGCGCGCTGTCGCCGTGCATTTCGCCGTCGATCTCCAGGTCCGGGGCGCGATCACGCAGGATGGCGAGGGTTTCGCGCATCTTGCGGGCCGAAGGCGCTTCGGACGAACCGAAGTTCGAATGCGACAGCAGCGCGATCTTGGGCTCGATGCCGAAGCGCTTCAGTTCCTCGGCAGCCATCAGCGTGATCTGGGCCAGCTCTTCGGCGGTCGGGTCGACGTTGACGTGCGTATCCACCAGGAAGATCTGGCGGCCCGGCAGCACCAGGCCGTTCATCGCCGCGTAGACCTTGTTGGTGCCGCCCAGCACCTGGTCGATATAGCGCAGGTGCGCCGCGGTGTTGCTGACGGTGCCGCAGATCATGCCGTCGGCCTCGCCCTTCTTGACCAGCATGGCGCCGATCAGCGTGGTGCGGCGGCGCAGCTCCAGCTTGGCGTACTCGGGCGTGATGCCCTCGCGCGCCATCATGCGGTAGTAGGCGTCGGAATAATCGCGGAAGCGCTCATCGTGCTCGGGGTTGACCACAGTGAAGTCCACGCCGGCGCGCAGGCGCAGGCCGAAGCGCTCGATGCGGTGCTGCAGCACGGCCGGGCGGCCGATCAGGATCGGGTTGGCCAGCTTTTCGTCGACGATCACCTGCACCGCGCGCAGCACGCGCTCTTGCTCGCCTTCAGCGAAGACGATGCGCTTCTTCTCCATCTCGACCTTGCGCGCGGCGGCGTAGATCGGCTTCATCAGCGTGCCCGAGTGGTACACGAACTGCTGCAGCTGCAGGCGGTAGGCGTCCATGTCCTCGATCGGACGGGCGGCCACGCCGGACTTCATCGCGGCCTCGGCCACGGCCGGGGCCACCTTGACGATCAGGCGCGGGTCGAACGGCTTCGGAATCAGGTACTCGGGGCCGAACGACAGGTCCTGGATGCCATAGGCGGTAGCGACGATGTCGCTCTGCTCCTGGCGCGCCAGCTCGGCCAGGGCATTGGCCGCGGCGATTTCCATCTCACGCGTGATGGTGGTGGCGCCACAGTCCAGCGCCCCGCGGAAGATGAACGGGAAGCACAGAACGTTGTTGACCTGGTTCGGGTAGTCGGTACGGCCGGTGGCCATCACTGCGTCCGGGCGCACTTCCTTGACCAGTTCCGGCGCGATTTCCGGGTTCGGGTTGGCCAGCGCCAGCACCAGCGGCTTGTCGGCCATGCGCTGGACCATGTCCTGCTTGAGCACGCCGGCGGCGGACAGGCCCAGGAAGATGTCGGCGCCGTCGATCACTTCGGCCAGCTTGCGCTTGTCGGTCTTCTGGCAGAAGCGCGCCTTTTCAGGGTCCATCAGCTCGGTACGGCCTTCGTAGACCACGCCGGCCAGGTCCGTCACCCAGATGTTCTCGATCGGCAGGCCGATATCGACCAGCAGGTCCAGGCAGGCCAGCGCGGCCGCGCCGGCGCCCGAGGCCACCAGCTTGACCTTCTTGATGTCCTTGCCGACCACCTTCAGGCCGTTGATGATGGCCGCGGACACCACGATGGCGGTGCCGTGCTGGTCATCGTGGAAGACGGGGATCTTCATCTTCTCGCGCAGCTTGCGCTCGACGTAGAAGCACTCCGGTGCCTTGATGTCTTCGAGGTTGATGCCGCCGAAGGTGGGCTCCAGCGCGGCGATGATCTGGACCAGCTTTTCCGGGTCCTTTTCGTCGACTTCGATATCGAACACGTCGATACCGGCAAACTTCTTGAACAGGCCAGCCTTGCCTTCCATCACCGGCTTGGAGGCCGCGGCGCCAATGTCGCCCAGGCCCAGCACGGCGGTGCCGTTGGTGATCACCGCGACCAGGTTGCCGCGGGCGGTGTAGCGGAAGGAGTTGGCCGGATCGGAAACGATCTCTTCACAAGCGGCGGCCACGCCCGGCGAATAGGCCAGGGCCAGGTCGCGCTGGTTCGACAGCGGCTTGGTCGGCGTGACCGAGATCTTGCCGGGGGTGGGAAACTCGTGGTACTCGAGCGCCGCTTTGCGCAGCGCCTCACGCTGCTGCTGTTTCAGATCGTCTTGGGACGGGGACTGCTGAGGGCTGGTCATCGGCGCATCTTCCAATCGGTGGAGCCGTCATTGACGAGGCGGGGGACGATCGGCGGACCGGCTCCACGTGTCCGCCCTTCTCTTCCTTTGGAACCCAACATTTTATATAGTGAAATACTATTTCACAATAAGCGTTTTACTTGGGGCACCTTTGCGATTCGGTACAATATGCCCCATCCTCCCGGGCAATACCAGCAAGCGTAGCGCCTGCCGGCAGAAGCGGCGCACCGCGTGGCGGTCATGGCTGTCGTGCGCGGCAGTATCTTGCTGAAATGCTGGACGCGCCCCATCCTGACGCGCTGCACCGGCGCCGCGGGATTGCCCCGGATCGCCATTCATCTTCGCGCAACGCGCAGCCCTTCCGATCCCGTCCACCCGGCGGGGCGAATCTTCCCGACGACGATGTCCCACGCCCAGCCAGCCCAGCTTTCCGAGTTCGACCTGATCCGCCGCTATTTCACGCGGCCGGTGCGCAAGGCCGCGCTCGGCGTGGGCGATGACTGCGCGCTGATCGAGGGCCGCCCCGGCCATCACCTGGCCATCAGCACCGACATGCTGGTCAGCGGCCGGCATTTCTTCCCGGACGTGGCGCCGCGCGCGCTCGGCCACAAGGCGCTGGCCGTGAACCTGTCCGACCTGGCCGCCATGGGCGCCGAACCGCGCGCCTTCACACTGGCGCTGGCCCTGCCCGAGGCCGACCCCGCCTGGCTGGCCGAACTGGCCGACGGCATGCTGGCGCTGGCCGACGCCCACGGCTGCGAACTGGTCGGCGGCGACACCACGCGCGGCCCGCTGACGCTCTCGCTGACGGTGTTCGGCGACGTGCCGCTGCGCGCCGCGCTGCGCCGCGACGCCGCCCGGCCCGGCGACGATATCTGGATTTCCGGCACGCTTGGCGACGCCCGCCTGGCGCTGGGCGACTGCCGCGGCGAATGGCTGCTGCCGGAACCCGAGTTCAGCCAGGTGCGCCCGCGCATGGACACGCCCACGCCGCGCGTGGCACTGGGCATGGCCCTGCGCGGCGTGGCGCATGCCGCACTCGACATCTCCGACGGCCTGGTCGGCGACCTGGGCCATATCCTGGAACGCTCGCAAGCAGGCGCGCTGGTCGACGTCGATGCGCTGCCGCGCTCGGCGGTGCTGGCCAGCCAGCCCGATGCCATCCAGCGCGAATGCGTGCTGGCCGGCGGCGACGACTACGAGCTGTGCTTCACCGCGCCCGCCGGCAACCGCGACGCCATTGCGGCGATCAGCGAACGCCTGGCGCTGCCGCTCACACGTGTCGGCACGATCACGCCAGAGCCCGGCCTGCGGCTGGTCGACGGTGCCGGCAACCCGACCCGCTACGAAGGCGCCAGCTTCGACCACTTCGCTGCCCCCTGACACCGGGTCACAGGCATGTCATGATGCCGGCATCGGCGCGCTGCGCGGGCACGGGAGTCCCGCAAGCATGGCAGTGCAAGCCGGCCATAACCATAAGCAGTATCTGCATCACACGAGCCAACTTTGATGTCCACCTTCCCTCCCGGGGCCGCGCCGCGCGACCCCGCCCTGACCCTGGAAGCCGGCCAGACCGTCAAGGTCACGCGCCCGAGCGTGCGCTTCATGCTGGCCCATCCGGCCCACCTGATCGCCTTCGGCTTCGGCTCGGGCCTGTCGCCCGTTGGGCCGGGCACGGTCGGCACGCTCTACGGCTGGCTGTCGTTCGTGGTGATTTCGCTGTGGATCGCGCCCACCACCTGGCTGTGGATCATCGCCGGCGGCTTCCTGGTCGGCCTGTGGGCGTGCGCGCGCACCGCGCGCGACATGGGCGTGCACGACCATGGCAGCATGGTGTGGGACGAGATCGTCGCCTTCTGGCTGGTGCTGGCCTTTGTCATGCCGACCGGCTTCTGGGGGCAGTTCGCCGCCTTCCTGTGGTTCCGGCTGTTCGATATCGCCAAGCCCGCGCCGATCGGCCACTATGACCGCACGCTCAAGGGCCCGGGCCTGCGCGGCGGCTTTGGCGTGATGTTCGACGACATCTTCGCGGCCTTCTACACGCTGCTGGTGTTTGCGCTGTGGCGCTCGTTCTGAGCCACGATCGCCGCGCATCGCCAGCCATTGCAAGCTGATTCCCCCCAAAACTACCCCGTATCCATCATGTCCGTCAGCCGCCTGCTCGACCAGCTCGCCATCCAGGCCGGCGTCACCCTTGCCGACAAGTCCCTGATGCTGGCCACTGCCGAATCCTGCACCGGCGGGCTGGTGGCTGCCGCCATTACCGATGTATCCGGCTCGTCCGGCTGGTTCGAGCGCGGCTTCGTCACCTATTCCAATGAGGCCAAGTCCACCATGCTGGGCGTGCCCGCCAAGCTGATCCGCGACCACGGCGCGGTCAGCGAGGAAGTGGCGCGCGCCATGGCCGAAGGCGCGCTGCTCAACAGCCGCGCCCAGGTGGCGCTGTCGATCACCGGCGTGGCAGGGCCCAACGGCGGCACCCCGGAAAAGCCGGTGGGCATGGTCTGCTTCGGCTGGAGCAACCGCATTACCACGCATACCGAGACCCAGCGCTTTCGCGGCGACCGCGGCCAGATCCGCCGGCAGGCGGCCGAGCATGCCATGCGGGGGCTGCTGGAGCTGATTCGGAACGAGGCCTGAGGCCGGCGGCCGGCAACCTCCGCCCCAATAAAAAAACCGCGCCGTCTCCGGCGCGGTTTTTTTATCTACGCCCGGCCTCAGCCGTGGCGGTAGCGATTGATGGTCTCCCGCGTCTGCAGCGCGACATTGCGCGCCGCCGCCGCAAAATCCTTCTCGCGGCTGGCGTAAAGGATGGCGCGCGACGAGTTGATCATCATGCCGGTGCCGTCCGCGGTGCGCCCCGCCTTGACCGTAGCCTCGATGTCGCCACCCTGCGCGCCGATGCCCGGGATCAGCAGCGGCATGTCGCCGACGATCTGGCGCACCCGCGCGATCTCGTTGGGGAAGGTCGCGCCGACCACCAGGCCCATCTGGCCGGTGGTGTTCCAGCGCTCGCGCGCGGCCTCGGCCACCAGCTGGTACAGCGGCTTGCCGTCGACCTGCAGGAACTGCACGTCCGAGCCGCCCGGGTTGGAGGTGCGGCACAGCACGATCACGCCGCGGTCCGGATAGGCCAGGTACGGTTGCATCGAATCGAAGCCCATGTACGGGCTGACCGTGACCGCGTCAGCGTGGTAGCGCTCAAAGGCCTCCAGCGCGTAGTGCTCGGCGGTCGAGCCGATGTCGCCGCGCTTGGCGTCCAGGATCACCGGGATGCCGGGGTGGGCGTCGTGGATATAGTGGATCAGCTGCTCGAGCTGGTCTTCGGCGCGCTGCGAGTGGAAGTACGCAATCTGCGGCTTGAAGGCACAGACCAGGTCGGCGGTGGCGTCAACGATCTCGCGGCAGAACGAAAAGATGGCGCCGCCCGCCCCGGTCAGGGACAGCGGCAGCTTCTGCGGGTCAGGATCGAGCCCGACGCACAGGAGGGAATCGTTGCGCTGCCAGGCGGCAGCAAGCTGCTCGGTGAAAGTCATGGGTACTCGGAATATCCTGGTGGCGCCGGCGCCCCATTGGCCCGGCCGGCGCGGTTGGCCGCAGCGGCGTGAAAACCTTTCATGCCTGCAGCATATGTCGCTTCCGGCAATTTTACCCGCTGCGTGCTATGGTTTTGCGCTTCCTCTCAAAACAAAGCGCGGCATGGCGCACAGCCGCGTCCCGTCATGTCTCTCGATCGCCGCGGTATCTTCCTGCTTTTCGTGCTCACCCTTGCCTGGGGCATCAACTGGCCCATCATGAAGGTAGGCGTAGCGCACTTTCCGGCGATGGGCTTCCGCCTGCTGTGCATGGCGGGCGGGCTGGTGGCGCTGGGGCTGGCGCTGCGGCTGCGTGGCGATTCGCTGGCCGTGCCGCGGCGCGAGTGGGGCACGGTGGTCCGCCTGGCCATTCCCAACATGGTGATCTGGCACCTGTTTGCCATCTGCGCGGTCAAGATGCTGTCCTCGGGCCGGGCCGCCATCCTGGGCTACACCATGCCGATCTGGGCAGTGGTCTGGGGCCTGGTGTTCTTCCGCGAGCGCATTGGCGCCTGGGCCTGGCTGGGCATCGGCTGCGCGCTGGCCGGCACGGTGCTGCTGCTTTCCGGCGAGATCGCCGCGCTGACCGGCAGCCCGGCCGGCACGCTGCTGATGCTGCTGGCCGCGGCCGGCTGGGGCTTCGGCACCCAGCTGATGAAGCGCACCCAGACCGACGTGCCCATCGGCGCCATGACTTTCTGGATGCTGGCCGTGACCCTGCCCTTCCTGGCGGCCGGCTCGCTGCTGCTGGAAGACGGCTGGCGCATGCCCACGGCCATCGAATGGGGCGCCATCGCCTACAACGCGGTGGTGGTCTTCGCCTTCTGCCACCTGGTCTGGTTCGGGCTGGCGCGCAGCCTGCCGCCGGTGGTGTCGAGCCTGTCGATCATGTTCATTCCGGTGGTCGGGGTGTTCTCGGGCATGTGGATGCTGGGCGAGCAGCCGCACTGGCAGGATTACGCGGCGATCGTGCTGATGTTCCTGGCGCTGTCGTCGGTGATGCTGGCGCCGCTGCTGTGGCGCCGGCTGCAGGGCGTGCTGGGCTGATCCCCGGGGTGGGCGCGCCCCGGGTCGTGAGAGGGCAACAACGGGCCGCTTGCGCGGAGATTTCACTTAACAAGCCACCCTACGTTGGGCTACACTCGCGGCCATCACAATCCCGGAGAAATTACGTGGGCAGTAGCATCGGGTGTTCGAGTTGCCGCAGCAGCGCTGCGACCTCTGCGAATGCCATGTCACTGCGGGCTGCGTAACGACGACCCGCCCGGAGCACCCGGCTCCGCGCCTCGTCGGCCTCGCCCGCAGCAGAACTGCGGGCGAGTGTCTTTCCGTGCCACCGGCGGCGCCATCCATGCGCGCCGCACCGCGTGCGGATTTTCCCTCTCCCGGCTAGCCAGCCAACCCAGGCAAACGCCATCGCCTTGCACCGCCCGCCGAGTCCGTTGCGTCCGGCAGCCGCGGCACAGCGCGATCACGCTTGCCCGTGGCCCGGCCCTGGCAGAGCGCCTTCCGGCGTCTCGCCAGGCCATGCAGGGCATGACGGATTACCTGGGAATGCGGCGAGCCGCCTGCGCTTGTCTTCGCGCTTGTCTTTGTTTTTCGTCGCAATCAGCAATAAGGAATCCCGGGGATGATCAACCTGTTCGTCCTGCAGAAAGGCCGGCTTGCCCAGGAGCAGGTCGACGAGCGCAATGAGCTGCTGCAGCACAAGCCGATCTGGATCGATGTCGTCAATCCCGACGACGAAGAACTGAACTGGATCAAGGAAGCCTATGGCGTCGCCCTTCCTGAACTGGAAGACCTGGGCGACCTGGAAGCGTCCGCGCGATATTTCGAGGGCGAGGACGAGAATATCCATATCCGCACCGACTTCCTGCTGGACGAGGAAGAGGTGTTGTCGCGCAACGTGCGCGTGGCCTTCGTGCTGACGCGCGACGTGCTGTTCTCCATCCACGACGAAGACCTGCCGGTGTTCCGGCTGGTGCGGCTGCGCGCGCGCATGCGTCCGGGCTCGGTGCGCAACGCCAAGGACGTGCTGATGGACCTGTACGCGACCGACGCGGAATACTCCGCCGACTCGATCGAGGAAGTCTACGAACGCCTGGAAGAAGCCAGCCGCCGCGTGCTGGCCGAGAACGTGACCGATGCCGCCGCGGCCGACGTGCTGGAAACCATCGCCCGCGAGGAAGACTTGAACGGTCGCATCCGCCGCAACGTGATGGACACGCGCCGCGCGGTGTCCTTCCTGATGCGCAGCCAGCTGCTGTCGGCCGAACAGCAGGACGAGGCCCGCCAGATCCTGCGCGACATCGACTCGATCGAGAACCACACCGCGTTCCTGTTCGACAAGATCAACTTCCTGATGGACGCGACCGTCGGTTTCATCAACATCAACCAGAACAAGATCATCAAACTGTTCTCGGTGGTGTCGGTGGCGCTGATGCCGCCCACGCTGATCGCCAGCATCTACGGCATGAACTTCAAGTTCATGCCGGAGCTGGACTGGGGCGCGGGCTATCCGTGGGCGATTGCGCTGATGGCGGTGTCGGCGGCGATTCCGCTGGTGTATTTCCGCAGGAAGGGCTGGCTGAGCTGAGCCCCGCGGGGCTCAGTCAGGCAGTGTGGCTGCCCCCATCCGCCGCGCGATGATGCCCGCCTTGGCGCGGAAGTTCACGCGCACGTTGGCGCAGTACTCCTTCTTGTCGAAGCACTTGGGCGCCGGCAGCGCCGCGGCCAGGCGCGCGGACTGGCCCACGCTGAGCTTGTCGGCACTGGTGCGGAAGTAGTGCTGCGCCGCGGCCTGCGCGCCGAACACGCCCTCGCCCCACTCCACCGAATTCAGGTAGATCTCGTAGATGCGCTGCTTGTCCAGCCAGAACTCGAGCATCCACGTGATGGCCAGCTCCTGGCCCTTGCGCAGGTAGTGCTGCTCGGACGACAGGAACAGGTTCTTGGCCAGCTGCTGCGTGATGGTGGAACCGCCGCGCACGATGCGCCCGCGCTTCTTGTTGCGCTCCCAGGCATCGAGCATGGCATCCAGCTCATAGCCCGGGTGGTTGACGAAGTCGGCGTCCTCGCTGGCGATCACCGCGCGCTTGAGGTTGCGCGAAATGCGGTCGTACGCCACCCATTGCCGGTCGAGGCCGCAGTTCCAGACATTGATGCCGCACAGGCGCCAGCGCTCGGCGCGCATGAAGGTGGTGGTGGTCGGGTTGATGTACTGCCACGAGGCGATCTGCACGAAGAAGTACAGCTGCATCGCCACCACGCCCGCCGCCACGCAGCCGAGCAGGTAGCCCAGCCAGCGCACCGGGTTGAACACGGCACGGGCCGGCGCGGCGCTTGCCGTGCGGTTGCGGTTGGCCACGGCTGGCGGCGCCCCGGTCAGCCCTTGCGTTCGGCCTGCAGCGCGGCGCGCAGCTCGGCCAGCACGGGCGCGGTGCGGGGCCGCACGCCACGCCAGATATAGAAGGCCTCGGCGGCCTGTTCGACCAGCATGCCCAGGCCGTCGCTCACGCGCGCGCCGCAGCGGGCGGCGAACTGCAGGAACACGGTAGGCTCGGCGCCGTACATCATGTCGTAGGCCAGTACGCCTTCGCCCAGCAGGAACTCGGGCACCGGCGGCACTTCGCCGTGCAGGCTGCTGGACGAGGCATTGATCACCACGTCGACGGCTTCGTCCTCGGACAGCCCGTCGAGCGCATCGAGCCCGCCGCCCCACAGTTCCACGCCGTACTGGTCCGCGGCTTCGACAAACTCTTCCAGCATGTCGCTGGCGCGCGACGCGGTGCGGTTGGCCACCACGATGCGCGACGGCCGGCATTCGATCAGCGGCAGCATCGCGCCCATGGCGGCGCCGCCGGCGCCCAGCAGCAGCACGCGCTTGCCTTCGATCAGCGTGTCGAGGTTGTCCTGGATATCGCGCACCAGGCCGATGCCGTCGGTGTTGTCGCCATGGATCATGCCCTCTTCGATCCACAGCGTGTTGACCGCGCCGGCGGCCTCGGCGCGCTCGGTCAGGCGGTCGGCCAGGTCATAGGCCTCCAGCTTGAACGGCACCGTCACGTTGCAGCCGTAGCCGCCCTCGGCAAAGAACTGGCGCACGGCATCGGCAAACCCGTCCAGCGGCGCCTCCAGCCGGTCGTACTGCACGGCCTCGCCGGTCTGGCGCGCAAAGGCGGCGTGGATCGCCGGCGAACGGCTGTGCGCAACCGGGTTGCCGATCACCACATAGCGGTCGGAAGTGGCTTGGGAAGAATCAGTGGATGTCATCAGCGTGCCTGCAAGCGGGTTTCCAGCCCGCTGCGCGAAAACTTGAAAGTGGAAATGACTTCGAGGATGTCCTGGCGCGACGCCATCTCGGCGGTAAAGGGGCCGAACGGCGCGGCCGCGCGCACGATCGCCACGGCCTGGCGGTCCAGCGCGGGATCGCCCGAGCTCTTGACCACGTCGATGGCATCGACGTTATAGCCGTCGCGGTTGTAGCCGAGCTTGCCCAGCCGGTTGACGTTGATCACCAGGATCAGCTGGCCGTACAGCGGCTTGCCGTTGCGTTGCGGGAAGTCAGTGGTGCCGCGCGCCTCGATCTTGCTGCGCAGCCGGTCGTAGTACTGCGCGTAGTCGACCGCCTGCGCGCTGGTGGCGGTCAGCTGGAAGCGCTTGGGCCGCTTGGCGTAGTGGTCCAGGTTGCGGCCGATCTCGGCCTCGAGCCTGGCCATCTCGTCGGTCGAGGTGCGCTCGTCCTGGCCGCGCTGCGGGGTGTCCTGGCGCTTCTCGCCGGGCTTGAGCGGCTGGTTGCGCACCGACGGCGCGGCCTCGCGCGACTGGGTCAGCAGGCGTTGCTGCTCCTGTTCCAACTGCTCGACGCGGCGCTGCACCTGGCGCACCAGGTCGCCTTCCTGCGTCAGGGTCTGCGCGGGCAGCGGCGTGGTGGCGCGCTGCAGGTCATGGTCGCCGCCGCCGTCCAGGTTGGCTTGCGCCAGCGCGGTCGGGTTGCGCGGCTTCTGCGCCGACTTGGCGTTGACCAGCACCACGTCCAGCGCGGCATCGCTGCGCTTGATCTCGAACACCTCGGGCGCGGCCACCCGCACCATCAGCAGCACCACGTGCACGGCCACGGAAATGGCCAGCGCCTTGGCCAGCGTACTGCTGTTGTGCCACCTGGCATGCCACCAGTGGCGGGGAGCGGCGAGAGTGGCGTTCACGATGGATGGAGGGTGGCTGAAGGGCGGGCGGCGGCCCGAACCGGTCCGGGCCGGCGGCCTGGCAAGACCGGGGCCACGGGCCCCGGATCAGACAGGCATTGTAAGTGAGTGCCGCCGATTTCCGAAGGCTTCAGCCGGCCGCCGGGGTGCCGGTGTCGCGCTCGCCCGACGCCTCGCCGGCATCGTCGTCGCCAGGTTCGGCCGGGGTCTCGCCCGAGACCCCGGCGGCCTGCTCGGCGGCGTCCTCGGCGGCCGCCTCGGCAGCGGCTTCGGCGGACAGCTCTGCGGCTTCCTCGTCGCTTTCCAGTTCTTCAGAGGGCACCTCGCCTTCACCGGCAAAGATTTCCAGCACCCGGCAGGACACTTCCAGCGTGATCTCGTCGGTCTCGCCGATCTCCAGCAGCACCTGCGTGCCGCGCTGCGCCTGCACCAGTTCGGGCACGCGCGTGACCAGCGGGATCTCGGTAAAGCGCACCGCGCCTTCCTTGAGCACCGAGGCCACCATGCGCTCGCGCTTTTCCTGCTTGAGCCAGCGCAGGCACCAGTAGCGCTCCATGGTCGACTGGTGGTCGGCATAGGCGGCGTAAGTGCCTTCGAAGTCTGCCACCGCGGCCAGCAGGTCGGCGTCCTTGGGCTTGAACGGCGCCACCAGCTTGGCGGTCACGCCGTGCTGGGCCACCGCCAGGATCTGCCACTGGTTGACCAGGTCGACATAGCGGCGCAGCGGCGAGGTGCTCCACGCGTACTGCGCCACGCCCAGGCCCTCATGCGGCGCCGGGTAGGTCTGCATGCGGGTGCGGTGCATGCCCCACGCCTTCTGCGTGCGGTAGATGCCCGGCACGCCGTTGTCGGCCAGCAGCTTGCCCCAGGTGCTGTTGGCCAGGATCATCAGCTCGGCCACGATCTTGTCCAGCGGCGAGCCGCGCTTGCGCTGTTCGATGCGCACGCGCTGGCTGCCGTCGGCCTGGTCATCCAGGTAGAAATTGAAGTCGGCGCGGTTGTGGGTCTCGGGGCGCAGGCCGCTGGCCAGGCGCGCCTTCTGGCGCTCGTCGTACAGGTAGCCGGCAAAGTGCCACAGCTGCGTCAGCGCGTCGCGGAACGGGTAGTCGCCGGTGCCCGCGGCAAGCGCAGCCTCGGTGATGACATCGTCCAGCAGGTTGTGGCGCAGGTTGGCGGCGATCGGCACCATCTCGGCGCGGGTCTCGCTGCCGGTGATCAGCCACACGGTCGGGTCCACCGTCACGTACAGCGACAGCGCCGGGCACGCGCGCCCTTCCTGCAGCGTGTAGCGCTCCACCACGGCGTCGGGCAGCATGGTGATCTTGTCGCCCGGGAAATAGACCGTGGACAGGCGCTGGCGCGCGATCGCATCGAGCGGCTCACTACGGCGGATGCCCAGCGCGGGGGCGGCGATATGGATGCCGATGCGCAGCTTGCCGTCGGGCAGCTTCGTCACGGACAGCGCATCGTCGATCTCGGTGGTGGTGACGTCGTCGATCGAAAACGCTTCGACCTCGGCCACCGGCAGGTCGGCGGTCGGCTCGGGCACGTCGGTATCCGGGAAGCCCGTGCCCTTGGGGAAGCACTCGGCCAGGAACTTGGCCTCATGCAGCGCGCGCGGGCTGGCCACGCCGCCGGCGGCGACCATCAGCCGCATCGGCGTCATGCCGAGCGCGGTGCAGGCGGCGTCCATGGCTTTGAATTCCAGGCTGTTCTTGTCCGGCTTGAACAGCAGCTGCAGCACCTTGTTGCGGAACGTCTCCGGCAGCGTCAGCGCCTTGAGCTGTTCTTCATACTCGGCCTGCACCAGCGCCTGCTGGCGCTTGCGCTCGAGCGCGGCCAGCGCCGCCTTGAGCTGGTCTTCGGGCGCGCGCTGGTAGCGGCCGCGCCCCTTGCGGCGGAAGTACACCGGGTTGCCGTGCAGCGCCATCGCCAGCGCCGCCTGCTGCACCGGGCCGGGCTCGGCGCCGTAGTACTCGGCGGCCAGCTCGGCAAAGCCGAATTCAGCCTCGGGCGCGCATTCCCACAGGAAGTCCAGGTCGATCTCGGCCATCATGTCGCCGGTCTGGCGCACCAGCTCGATTGCCGACGGCTGCGCGAACTGCAGCAGCACGTCGCGCGACTTGACCTTGGTGCGCTTGCCGGCTGGCAGCTCCACCTGGTAAGCCTCGCCCTGCTGGTTCAGCACGGTGCCGGCGCGGATTTCGCCGCCTTCTTCGAACAGCAACTGCATCGATCGGTACTTTCAGAAATGCGCGGAACCGCGTCTGGCCGCCAAGAGGCAGCGCCGGGGCGGGTCCTGTGGGAGAAATGGTGCAGCCGGGCGCAAACGCGTGCGAACGGAAGCGAGTGCGGCGCGCGGGGTGCAAATCGCTGGCCGCGGGCCGCGCCGTATCGGTACGGCCTGAGACCTGGAATGATACCGCACCCCGCTCCGGCGCCTCCGGAGGCCGGCGCACCGGCAAGATGCGTGCACCCGGCCCGCCGTGGCGCCGCGGTTCAGAGCGACATGCCGCCGCTGGCCTCGATCGCCACGCCGTTGACGTAGCTGGCTTCGTCGCTGGCCAGGAAGGCGTAGATGCTGGCGATCTCGGCCGGCTCGGCCAGGCGGCGCAGCCAGCACGACGATTTCATGCCGTCCAGCACCTTTTCCGGCACGGTCTGCAGGATCTCGGTATTGACGAAGCCCGGGCACACCGCGTTCACGCGCACGCCCTTGGGGCCCAGCTCGCGCGCCCAGGTCTTGGTAAAGCCGATCACGCCGAACTTGCTGGCGGCGTAGTTGGTCTGGCCGAAGTTGCCGTACAGGCCGACCACGCTGGAAGCGTTCAGGATCACGCCCTTGCCCTGCTCGGTCATCAGGCCGGCCACGGCCTGCGCGCAGTTGAAGACGCCCTTCAGGTTGACGTCGATGACGGCATCGAACTGGGCCTCGGTCATCTTGGCCAGGCGTGCATCCTTGGTGATGCCGGCGTTATTGACGAGGATGTCGACGCGTTCGTGCGCGGCCAGCACGGCGGCCACCATGGCATCGACTTCGTCGCGCCGGGTCACGTCGACGCGGTAGGCCGACACGGTGGCGCCGGTGGCGGCCAGCTTGTCGGCGGCCTCGCGCACGCGCCCTTCCTGCACGTCGCACAGGACGACGATGGCGCCGTCGGCGGCAAAGCGCTGCGCGGTGGCAAACCCGATGCCAGCGGCGGCACCGGTGATGATGGCAACCCGACCCTGCAGTTTCATCTCGTGGTCTCTTTCTTGATTTCGGTAGTGTGTGTGGAGGGGCTTCGGTCTGTCGTCCGCAAATACCTGGGATGCGGAATCGCCTCGGTCCCCGGGGATGGCCGCGACAGCAGGTCCGGCAGGAACACTTCTGTCACGAGCATGACGCCGCCGCCGCGCCGGAACACCGAGCGCCGCGCCGGCAGCATGGGCAGTGGCGCCATGGCCGGCAGCACGCGCTGCAAGGCCTGGCGCAGCGGATGGTGCGGCAGCAGCCGCGCAAACTGGAACGGCTCGCGCGCCACCGCCGGGTCGACAAACAGCCGACCGCCCAGCGGGCGCTCGCCCAGCCCGCGCAGGAACGGCCAGTCGCGGCGCGCATGGCGGCAGCGCACCACGGTATGGGCAAACACGGCGGGAATATCGTCGCAGATCAGCAGCACCTCGCGCGTCAGCGCGGGGGTGCGGTCGTGCTGGCCCAGCACCTGCCATTCATCGGCCAGCGGGCGCTGCGGGCGCTGCAGCAGGCGCGCCACGCGAAAGCGCTCCGACGCTGCCACCAGGCGCGCGGTCAGCGAGCCGTCGTCACCGGTCACCCAGCGCCGCAGGTTGGGCGTGATGGCTGCATCAAAGGCCAGGTGCGGGCTCCAGCTGCAGCGGCGCGCGGACTGCGCGCTCATGCCGGGCCTGCGCCGGCCGGCACCTTGCCGCCGGGGCCATAGCCGCAGAAGGCGAGCACATCGTCGACGTAGTCGGCAAATTCGCTGATGCCGTGGTCGCTGCCCTCGATCACGCGGATGTTCGCGCCCGGGCAGGCCGCGACCATCTCACGATAGTCCAGCACCTCGTCGCCGGTGGTGGCGATCAGGTAATAGCGTTCGGGATCGGTGATGGTGTCCACGCGCAGGTCCAGCAGCTCCTGCAGGTGGCGGCGCTCGACCGTGACCGAGCCGCCGCCGTGCCACAGCGGCTGTTCGCCCAGGTACGTTTCCAGGTCGGTCCAGGGGTGGATGGCCGGATTGAGCAGCACGGTCTTGCAGCCATGGCGCTCGCCCAGCCAGCGGGCATAGAAGCCGCCCAGCGACGAGCCGACGATGGCGATCTCCTGGTCGCCGCCGGCCTGCGCGGCGCGGATCGCGGCTTGCGCCTGGGCAATGGCCATTTCGGGCGAGACGTTGAGCGTGGGGCAGGCGTAGTAGCGGCCCACGCCCCACTCGCGCATGCGCTCCTGCACCAGCCGGGCCTTGAACGACTGGGGCGAGGAGCGGAATCCGTGCAGGTACAGCAGCATGGTCGTCCTTCCCGCCGGTCAGCGCGCGGCGCCCTGGGCCAGGGCGTCCAGCAGCTTCTGGTGCACGCCGCCGAAGCCGCCGTTGCTCATCACCAGCACGTGGTCGCCCGGCTGCGCCGCGGCACGCACGGCCTGCACCAGCGCGCCCAGGTCCTGGAAGGCGGCGGCCTTGTCGCCCAGCGGCGCCAGCGATCCGGCCAGGTCCCAGCCCAGCGCGTCCTTGCCGGCCGGGGCGCCGTAGCCGAACACCAGGTCGGCCTGCTCCAGGCTGGCCGGCAGCTGCGCCTTCATCACGCCCAGCTTCATGGTGTTGGAGCGCGGCTCCAGCACCGCCAGGATGCGGGCATCGCCGACGCGGCGGCGCAGCCCGTCCAGCGTGGTCTGGATCGCGGTCGGATGGTGGGCGAAGTCGTCATAGACGGTCACGCCGCCGGCTGCGCCGCGCACTTCCATGCGGCGCTTGACGTTGGCAAAGCGGGACAGCGATTCGATCGCCTGCGCGGCCGGCACGCCCACATGGCGCGCGGCGGCAATCGCGGCCAGCGCATTCATGCGGTTGTGGGTGCCCTGCAGGTCCCAGACCACGGTGCCCTGCACGGCATCGCCAAACCAGACGTCGAAGGCGTCCTTGCCGGGCGCCGCAGTGGCGGCAGCATCGCTCTCGCGCCAGTCGCCCACGCCAAACTGCTCGACCTCGCTCCAGCAGCCGCGCTCCAGCACGCGTGCCAGGCTTTCCTCCACGCCGTTGACGACGATCCGGCCCTGGCCGGGCACGGTGCGCACCAGGTGGTGGAACTGGGTCTCGATCGCCGCCAGATCCGGGAAGATGTCGGCGTGATCGTATTCCAGGTTGTTCAGGATCGCGGTGCGCGGGCGGTAGTGGACAAACTTGCTGCGCTTGTCGAAGAAGGCGGTGTCGTACTCGTCGGCCTCGATCACGAAGAAGTCCGATTCGGTCACGCGCGCCGAGATGCCGAAGTTCTGCGGCACCCCGCCCACCAGGAAGCCGGGGTTGTAGCCGGCATCTTCCAGGATCCAGGCCAGCATCGACGTGGTGGTGGTCTTGCCATGCGTGCCGGCCACCGCCAGCACCCACTTGCGCGCCAGCACGTGCTCGCCCAGCCATTGCGGGCCCGACACATAGGGCAGGTTGCGGTCGAGGATGGCCTCCATCAGCGGGTTGCCGCGCGAGACCACGTTGCCGATCACGAACAGGTCCGGCTCCAGCGACAGCTGGGCGGGGTCGAAGCCTTCGGTCAGCTCGATCCCCTGGGCCTCGAGCTGGGTGCTCATCGGCGGGTAGACATTGGCATCGCAGCCGGTGACGCGGTGGCCGGCCTCTTTGGCCAGCACCGCCAGGCCGCCCATGAAGGTGCCGCAGATGCCAAGGATATGAATATGCATGGGTTCCCGGAAAGACTTGAAGCCCGCAGGCGTGGGGATTCGGCACCCGGCGTGGCGCGGCGGCACGGCGGCGGTTTCAGGCCGTGTCTTGCGGTGCGGTGGCCGGGCAGGAAGCCTTCGATTGTACCCGAGCGCCCGCGGCCTTCGCTGCACTGCGGCAGCGCGCGCACCGGTTGCGCGGAAGCCTCCGGTATCATGGGGCATGACCCGACGCACCGCCCCCGACCCCACCCGCCTGCGCGAGGAAATCGCCCAGGCTGCCGCCCGGATGATTGCCGAGGACGGTGCCGACTACGCCACCGCCAAGCGCAAGGCCGCCCGCCAGGTGCTGGGCGAGCAGCGCGTGCCCGGCGAATGGCTGCCCGACAACGAACAGGTCGAAGCCGAGGTGCGCGCCTACCAGGCGCTGTTCCACGCCGACAGCCAGCCCCGCGTGCTGGCGCTGCTGCGCCGGCTGGCGGTGCTGGCCATGGAAGACCTGGCGCCGTTCCGGCCTTACCTGGCCGGCGCCGTGCTCAACGGCACCGCCACCGAGCACTCCGATATCTATCTGCAGTGCTTCTGCGACAGCGCCAAGGATGCGACGCTGCACCTGATCAACGCCGGCGTGGACTTCGAGACCAGCGAAAGCCGGCATTTCGGCGGCCGCGGCGAGGTCGAGACCCTCAGCTTCCTGTGGAAAGGCCAGTGGCCCGACCGCCGCGAGGCCCGGCTGCTCGCCGGCGAGGTGCGCGCGGAACTGGGTGCCCCGGTCGGCATTCATATTGCACTGTATGATGCCGTCGACGAACGCGGCGCCGTGCGTGCCGACGCCTCGGGGCGCCCGGCCCGCGCCGACGTGCAGGCGGTACGGGCGCTGTTGGACGCGCCCGGCGATGCCGACCCGGCCTGACGCCCGCCCCCTACTTCACTGGTCCAAGCCATCCCCGTGACTGAAACCGTTTCCTCGCCCGCCCGCCGCTCCCGCCTCTGGCTGTGGATCACCGTGGCCGTGGTCGCCTGCGCCACCGGCGCACTGGCCGGCCATTTCGTGTTCTCGCCCAAGCCCGCCAGCGACCAGGCGGTGGAAACCTTCTTCCAGACACGCCTGCCCGACGCCGCCGGCGCCGACCTGGACCTGGGCAAGCTGCGCGGCAAGACCGTGGTGATCAACTTCTGGGCGCCCTGGTGCGGGCCGTGTGTCGAGGAAATGCCGGAGCTGACCGCGCTGCATGAGGAATACAAGAGCCGCCAGGTGGAGTTTGTCGGCATCGGCATCGATTCAGCCGCCAATATCCAGCAGTTCACCAGGAAGGTCCCAGTGGCCTACCCGCTCGCCGTGGCCGGTTTTGCCGGCACCGAGCTGTCGCGCAACTTCGGCAACAGCGCCGGCGGCCTGCCCTATACGGTGGTGATCAACCCGGACGGGTCGGTGAAGTACCGCAAGATGGGACGGGTGACGGCCGAGGAACTGCGGGCCGTGCTGCCACGCGCCTGAGCGTATTCTTCCGCCAAATTCGCTGAATTTCGGTTTTCTTCAGCGATTTGTTTCGCCGGTGCGCTAAATCGGCCAGAAAGTGCTTAAAGGGCCGCCGAGCGTCGCACAAGGTCGCCAAGCCTTGTATCGCGTGCTAGACAAATCCCTCTAAGCTACGGTAATCTCCGCGCAATTTCGTTGATCTGGTCGAGCCGCCGTGACTGCAACCCGCTCCATCCGTCGCTCAGCCCGCTACCGCAAGGTGCTGGTCCTGCATGGGCCAAACCTGAACCTGCTGGGCACGCGCGAGCCGGAAACCTACGGGCACACGATGCTTGCCGATATCGACGCGGCCCTG
The DNA here is from genome assembly GCF_054072015.1 of Cupriavidus sp. CP313. NCBI lineage: Bacteria > Pseudomonadati > Pseudomonadota > Betaproteobacteria > Burkholderiales > Burkholderiaceae > Cupriavidus > Cupriavidus sp. CP313. The sequence continues at coordinate 232,964 of NZ_JBSVZB010000007.1, forward strand.
GCCGAACGCGCGGCAAAAGCCGGCGTTTCGCTGGATACGTTCCAGTCCAACCATGAGGGGGCACTGGTCGACCGCATCCACGCCGCACGCGCGGAAGGGGTCGAGTTCATCATCATCAACCCGGCTGCCTACACGCATACCAGCGTGGCGCTGCGCGATGCCCTGGCCGGCGTGGCGATCCCGTTCGTCGAGGTGCACCTGTCCAACGTGCACCGGCGCGAAAGCTTCCGGCACCACTCCTATTTCTCCGACGTGGCGGTCGGGGTGATCTGCGGGCTTGGCTGGCAGGGTTACCTGCTGGCGCTGGACTATGTGCTGGGCCAGGAGCAGCCGCCACCCGAGAGTTCGGGGAGCTGAACTCCCAAGATTTTTTCGACAACCTGCGCGCGCCGCCCGGCGGCCTGCGCCCGTTGGCGTGCCTCGGCACGGCGGGCGCGGATTTCCGGTGGCCGGCAACACGATTCTTCCGCCGCGGCCCGTCCCGGGCAGCGGCCGGATAACCCGATTCAGGAGGATAAAAAGATGGACCTGCGCAAGCTGAAGACGCTTATCGACCTGGTGGCCGAATCCGGCATCTCCGAGCTGGAAGTCACCGAAGGCGACGGCAAGGTACGCATCGTCAAGCAACCGCCGCAAATCATCGCCGCGCCGATGGCCATGCCGCAGATGCAGGCGCTGCCGCCCGCTGCGGCCGCCGCACCGGCTGGTGCCGCGGCACCGGCTGCAGAGCCCGCCGCCCAGCTGCCCGCCGGCCATGTGGTGACCTCGCCGATGGTGGGCACGTTCTACCGTGCGCCGTCGCCGGGCGCCGCGCCGTTCGTCAACGTCGGCGACTCGGTCAAGGAAGGCCAGACCGTCTGCATCATCGAAGCCATGAAGCTCCTCAACGAAATCGAGTGCGACAAGGCCGGCGTCATCAAGGAAATCCTGGTCGAGAACGGCCAGGCCGTCGAGTACGGCCAGCCGCTGTTCGTTATCGGCTGATCCTGACCGGCATGCCACGCCGCACGCTGCCATCGGCCACGCAAGTGGCCCCCGCAGCAGGGTCCGTGCGGCATGCCATGGCGTTGTTTGGCGCCAGGGACGTTGTGGGCTTCGCGGCCCGTTCCGTGCAGTTCCATGCAGTTCCGCGCAGTATGGCGGCCGCGGCGGCGACAACCCCGGGCCGCGCGCCCGGCGTGCCGTTGCGGCACGCAGCGGGACCGCTACTGTTCTCGCAGAGAGAGACCATGTTTGAAAAAATTCTGATCGCGAACCGCGGCGAAATCGCTCTTCGCATCCAGCGCGCCTGCCGCGAACTGGGCATCAAGACGGTCGTGGTGTACTCCGAGGCCGACAAAGAGGCCAAGTACGTACGCCTGGCAGACGAAGCCGTCTGCATCGGCCCGGCACCGTCGCCGCTGTCGTACCTGAACATGCCGGCCATCATCTCGGCCGCCGAAGTGACCGACGCGCAAGCCATCCACCCCGGCTACGGCTTCTTGTCCGAGAACGCCGATTTTGCCGAGCGCGTGGAGAAGTCCGGCTTCGTCTTTATCGGCCCGACCGCCGACAGCATCCGCCTGATGGGCGACAAGGTCTCGGCCAAGCAGGCCATGATCAAGGCCGGCGTGCCGTGCGTGCCCGGCTCGGACGGCGCCCTGCCCGACGATCCCAAGGAAATCCTGGCGACCGCGCGCCACGTGGGCTACCCGGTGATCATCAAGGCCGCAGGCGGCGGCGGTGGCCGCGGCATGCGCGTGGTGCACACGGAAGCCGCGCTGATCAACGCCGTCAACATGACGCGTGAAGAAGCCGGCCGCGCCTTCGGCAATCCCGAGGTCTACATGGAGAAGTTCCTTGAGAACCCGCGCCATGTGGAAATCCAGATCCTCGCCGACCAGCACCGCCAGGCGATCTGGCTGGGCGAGCGCGACTGCTCGATGCAGCGCCGCCACCAGAAGGTGATCGAGGAAGCGCCCGCGCCGCACATTCCGCGCCGCCTGATCGAGCGCATCGGCGACCGTTGCGCCGATGCCTGCAAGAAGATGGGCTACCGCGGCGCCGGCACTTTCGAGTTCCTGTACGAGAACAACGAGTTCTACTTCATCGAGATGAACACGCGCGTGCAGGTCGAGCACCCGGTCACCGAGATGATCACCGGCATCGACATCGTGCAGGAGCAGATCCGCATCGCCTTCGGCGAGAAGCTGCGCTTGCGCCAGAAGGACGTGCAGTTCCGCGGCCACGCGATCGAATGCCGCGTGAACGCCGAGGATCCGTTCAAGTTCACGCCGTCGCCGGGCCGCATCACCGCCTGGCACATGCCCGGCGGCCCGGGTGTGCGGGTCGACTCGCACGCGTATGATGGTTACTTCGTCCCGCCCAACTACGATTCGATGATCGGCAAGATCATCACTTACGGCGCCACGCGCGAGCAGGCCATTGCCCGCATGCGCATCGCGCTGTCGGAAATGGTGGTGGACGGGATCCAGACCAACGTGCCGCTGCACCGCGAGCTGATGATGGACGCCAACTTCGTTGAAGGCGGCACCAGCATCCACTATCTCGAGCATCGCCTGGCGGAGCGCGCGAAGGCCTGACGCAACGTTACCCGCAACACACAAGCAGCAAGCAAGGAAGCCCGTGGCATTTCAGGAATGTGTGATCGAAGTGGCGCAGGACCAGGCCGAAGCCTGGTCTGATGCCCTGTTCGACCTCGGCGCGCTGTCGGTCTCGGTGGAAGATGCCGATGCCGACACGCCCGACGAGCAGCCGCTCTTTGGCGAGCCCGGGCTGGAACCGAAGCAACTCGCGTGGAACCGCTCGCGCGTGGTGGCGCTGTTCGGCGACGATGCCGATCCGGCCGTGGTGGTGGCGGCAGCCGCCAACCAGCTGGGCATCGACCCGGTGCCGGCCTACCAGCTGCGCGCGGTCGAGGACCAGGACTGGGTGCGGCTGACGCAATCCCAGTTCGAGCCGATCCGCATCGGCGAGCGCATCTGGGTGGTGCCGTCGTGGCACGACGCCCCCGAGCCCGATGCCGTGGTGCTGGAACTCGACCCGGGCCTGGCCTTCGGCACCGGCAGCCATCCCACCACGCGGCTGTGCATGCAGTGGCTGGAGCAGAACCTGAAGCCGGGCGAAACCGTGCTCGACTATGGCTGCGGCTCCGGCATCCTGGCCATCGTGGCGCGCAAGCTGGGCGCGGGCGACACCGTCGGCATCGACATCGATCCCAACGCGGTGGATGCGTCGCGCTACAACGCCGAGCGCAACCGGGTGGAAGCCTCGTTCGCGCTGCCCGAATCGGTGTCCGAGGCCAGCTACGACCTGGTGGTCGCCAATATCCTGTCCAATCCGCTCAAGCTGATGGCCGCCATGCTGAGCGCGCGCGTGCGCGCCGGCGGACGGCTGGTGCTGTCCGGCGTGCTGGAGCGCCAGGCGGATGAAGTCGCCGCGGCGTATGCCCCCTGGCTGCCGCTGACGGTGTGGCGCAGCGAGGAAGGCTGGGTGTGCCTGCATGGCACCCGCGGCACCCGTCCCTGATTCACACCGATGGCCGCCGTCAAGCTAGTCACGCGCTGCCCGGCCTGCCGCACCGCCTTCCGGCTGGTCGCCGACCAGCTGCGCCTGCGCCAGGGGCTGGTGCGCTGCGGCCAGTGCGAAACGGTGTTCGACGCGCGCGAGCACCTGATCGAGATTCCGCTGCCGGCCGACGCTGCATCATCGGCATCATCGGCGCCGTCTGCGGCAACTTCACCGGCCGCACCTCCCACCCCCTCGACGCCGCCCGCATCGGCTGAAGCCGCACCTGCGCCGCAGCCTGCCTTCACCCCGACCATCGACCCCGGCTATGACGTGCCGGCACTGGATGCGCCGACGATGCTGATGTCGTCGCCGGAGGACATGGCCATGCCGGCACCCGCCGGCATGGAAGACGCCGAGATCGAGCACGCGCTGCGCGAAGCCAACGAAGCCGTCGCCCATCGCGATGCACGCGACGCAGAACGCCACGCTGCCGGCCCGGAAGCGGCCGAGCCCGCCACTGTCACGGCACCGGAGCAAGCCGAGGGTACGCCGGCACAGCCGGCACAAGCGGCCGCCTGGCCGGCACTCGATCACGGCGCGCTCGATACCCCCGCCGCACCGGCGGCACCCCCGGCCGCTGCGGCGACACCGGCAGCGCTGCAACCCGCCGACGCCGACGCCGAGCCCGCGCCAGTGGCACCCGCTGCCAGCATCCCCAGCGCAAGCGAGTTCCTGCGCGCGGCGTCAGCCGATGCCGGATCCGAGCCGACCGCGTGGCCGGATGAGGCATCGGCCCGCCCCGCCGCCTCGCCCGCCTCACCGACCGTTGGCGACGACGACAACGCCCCCGGCCCCGACACCGGCCAGCCCTTCAGCGTCACCGGCGGCGCCGTCGCGCGCGAGCAGACCACGCGCCGCTGGGCGCGCACCGAAGCACCGTCCGGCCCGGTCTTCGCCCCCGACTTCCTGCGCCATGCGCGTGAGCGCGAACGCGAACGCCAGCCCCGCAAGCCAGTGACCGTGTCCCGCTCCGCCTGGCGCGTGGCCGCCGTGATGCTTGCCATGGCCGCGGCCGTGCAAGTGGTCTACCTGGCACGCAGCCAGCTGGCCGGCCAGTTCCCGATGCTGCGCCCGGCACTCGAGGCCGCCTGCGCGCCGCTGGGCTGCGACGTGCCGCCGTGGCGCGACATCGATGCGCTGCGCATCGAGACCTCGCAGCTGCAGCGCCAGGATGAAGACGGCGACACCTACGTGCTGGCGGTCACGCTGCGCAACCTGGGCCGCGCCAGCACCGCCCTGCCCGCGATCGAGCTGGTGATGACCGACCTGCAGGACCAGCTGCTGTTGCGCCGGGTGCTGCAACCCGCGGAGTACCTGGAGCCGTCGCAAAAGGCCTTTGCCGCGCAGGGTCTTCGCGCGGGCATGGAGCTGCCGGTTCGGGTACGATTCCGGACGCAGCAGGCGCCAGCCAACTATCGCGTGCTGATTTTTTACCCCTGAATTCCTGGCCCGCCGCCGGACCGAATCCGAGTCCGGCGGCAGGCCGCGCCCCCCGCTCCGGACACGAACCGGAAATCCATCAGACAACAAGGAGTAGACATGAGCAACGTCACCCTCGGCGGCAACGCCATCGAAGTCGCAGGCAAGTTCCCGCAAGCCGGCGACAAGGCCCCCGCCTTCTCGCTGGTCGGCAAGGACCTGAAGGACGTCACGCTGGCCGACTTCGCCGGCAAGCGCAAGGTGCTGAACATCGTCCCGAGCCTGGATACCCCGGTGTGCCAGGCGTCCGCGCGCAAGTTCAATGAAGCCGCCAGTGGCCTCGCCAACACCGTGGTGCTGACGATCTCGGCCGACCTGCCGTTCGCCATGGGCCGCTTCTGCACGGCTGAAGGCCTGGCCAACGTGGTGCCGCTGTCGACCATGCGCGGCGCCGAGTTCAAGGGCAACTACGGCGTGGACATCAAGACCGGCCCGCTGGCCGGCGTGACCGCCCGTGCCGTGGTGGTGCTCGACGAGAACGACACCGTCAAGTACAGCCAGCTGGTGCCCGAGATCAAGAGCGAGCCGGACTACGACGCCGCCCTGGCCGCGCTGAAGTAATCAGCGGCACGCCCGGGAACCCGCGGGTTCCCGGACGGCAGCGGCCGCCCGCATCCCGGGGCGGCCGCTTTTTGTTTTCTGCCTGACCGATACTGCCCGCAAGGGCTCCGTTCCACCCAATCATCCCAACACCTGGAGAGAGCATGGCCAGCCTGATCTGCGGCTCCGTCGCCTACGACACCATCATGACGTTCGACGGACGCTTCCGTGAACACATCCTGCCGGACCAGATCCACATGCTGAACGTCTCGTTCCTGGTGCCCGGCATGCGCCGCGAGTTCGGCGGCTGCGCCGGCAACATCGCCTACACGCTGAAGATGCTTGGCGGTGATCCCGTGGTGATGGCCACCGTCGGCACCGATGCCGAACCCTACCTGGACTACCTGCGCAAGCTGGAGATCCCCACCGGCCACATCCGCGTGCTGCCGGAGACCTTCACGGCGCAGGCCATGATCACCACCGACCTGGACAACAACCAGATCACCGCCTTCCACCCTGGCGCAATGAGCCAGTCGCAGCTGAACAACGTCAAGGATGCGCTGGGCGGCGCCAGCGCGCCGGGCCTGGGCATCGTCGCGCCCGACAGCCGCGAGGGCATGCTGCACCACGCGCGCCAGTTCGCCGAGGCCGGCGTGCCGTTCATCTTTGACCTGGGTCAGGCCATGCCCCTGTTCAACGGGGAAGACCTGCGCGAGTTCGTTGAACTCGCCAGTTACGTGACAGTCAATGACTACGAGGCGCAGGTCCTGCTGTCCCGTACCGCATGGACCAGCGCCGAGGTTGCCGCCAAGGTCCGTGCCTTCATCGTCACGCACGGCGAGCGCGGCGCCAGCATCTTTGCCGATGGTCGCCAGTACGCGATCCCGGCCGTTGCGGCCGAGCGCATCGTGGACCCTACCGGGTGTGGCGACGCCTTCCGTGGCGGCCTGCTCTACGGCATTGAAAACGGATTAGACTGGGAAACGACTGGCCGCCTGGCATCGCTGATGGGTTCGGTCAAGATCGCGCAACAGGGTCCGCAGAACCACTGGTTGTCGCGCGAGGAAATCGGCAACCGGTTCCAGTCTGCATTCGGGTACCGCTACGCCTGACCTGCGGCCAGCGCGTGGCTTCTTTTCGGGAAACGACATGAACAACAAGCTACGTGGCGGTGCCGTTGCCGTCCTTGCCGTCACCGCCCTGGTTGCCGGCTGCGCTACGCAATCCAACTCCAACAGCGTCTATGGCACGGGCCAGGCGCAGCGCGAACAGACCGTGCGCTACGGCGTGATCGAAGGCATCCGCGAGGTCACCATCCAGGGTAACCAGAGCGGCGCCGGCACGCTGGCGGGCGGTGCCATCGGCGGCATTGCCGCCGGCAGCACCATCGGCGGCGGCAACGGCGCGGTGGCGGCCGGGATCCTTGGCGCGGTGCTCGGCGGCATTGCCGGCAGCGCGGCCGAGAACAAGATCAACCAGCGCCGCGGGCTGGAGATCACCGTGCGCCTGGAAAACGGCGAGATGCGCGCGATCACGCAGGAGGCCGACGAAGCCTTCCGCCCTGGCGAACGCGTGCGGCTGCTGTCCTCAGGCGGCGTGACCCGGGTCACGCACTGAGCCCTCGCGGCCCCGCAGGGCCGCGCCAGGGCGCAGCAAAGCGCGCCGCACCCGCAAGGGTCGCGGCGCTTTTTCTTTTCGGCTTTGCAATTCCGTAACAGTGGCGGACCGCTCCAGCGCGCGGGCGCGCGCCCATGAAAAAACCCGCCGGGCGGATGCCATCGGCGGGTCGGCAAGACCTGGTGTCTTGCTGACCGGATACGCAGTATCCGGTCATGCGGGCACGCGCTGCGTGCCGGTGCGGTTCCTTGCGGAACGCGTAAGGTCCACTCCGTGGCGGAGCAGCTTACGGACGGTTGCCCGTCGGGAACGGCCAGGCAGCAGCCGGGTTCAGCGCGGTCTTGGCAGCCGAAGCGGGAGCAACGGCAGGGGCCGCGGCAGGCTTGGCGGCAGCCTTCTTGGCAGCAGCCTTCTTGGCCGGGGCCTTCTTGGCAGCCGGCTTCTTGGCGGCAGCCTTCTTGGCCGGTGCAGCCTTCTTGGCAGCAACCTTCTTCACTGCAGCCTTCTTGGCCGGAGCCTTCTTGGCGACAGCCTTCTTGGCGACAGCCTTCTTGGCCACGACCTTCTTGGCGGCTACCTTCTTCACTGCGGCCTTCTTGGCCGGTGCCTTCTTGGCAACAGCCTTCTTGGCCACGACCTTCTTGGCGGCTACCTTCTTCACCGCGGCCTTCTTGGCCGGGGCCTTCTTGGCGGCTGCCTTCTTGGCCGGTGCTGCCTTCTTGGCTGCGACCTTCTTCACAGCGGCCTTCTTGGCCGGTGCCTTCTTGGCGGCCGGTGCTGCCTTCTTGGCGGCTACCTTCTTCACAGCAGCCTTCTTGGCGGCCGGCTTGGCGGCCTTCTTAGCCGCCGGCTTTTTCTTTGCAGCAGTTGCCATGGATAACTCCTTCACTAGAGAGTGAATATCGAATGACCTAAGTTGGCGACCCGACCGACCCGAGGCGCACTACAGCAGCGCGGCCCCAGTCGAGCGAGCGATTCATCGGCGTGCGGCCCGACAACTGCTGCACGCTAATGAATTTGGTTGCAGGCGCACCGCCCCTGGCGGTGACTTGGCGGCCGGAGCGAGCCCGCAAGCGGGTCTCGGGCACGTGCCGCGCCCTGGAATATTCGATCAGCCCGCACCGCCCGTTGAGCCGGCGCACGGCCAGAAATGAGGAGATATCGGACAGCTGGCCTGCGGTGCGGGCTTGGCCTCGCGCACGGCAGGCGGCATTCATTCGGTGGTAGCTGGTCCAACCCGTTACTGGACCAAGGGAGACTGCACGCGTTTTAAGAAGCCGGTCCGGCCTGGTCTGCGTCAAAGTTCTCGTGCTCCTCAGCTACTACCTTCGTCACTGCATCGAAGCGCGCATCGCGCTCGTCGTTCAATCTTGCTTCCTGCTTCTCTGCAATGAAGTGAGACTCTTGTCAAGGCGAATCATAATTCGTTTGCACGATGATGTTAAGAAAAAAGTGCAAAAAAACTTGCCTGCATGTATCGCTCGAACTAGTTCTCACGCGCAGTGTCACGAAGACGTTGCCGATAGCATCGCAACGCGTCGCTCGCACGCTGGTGCGGATGCTCGATTCGCACACTCGCACACGCAGCGCGACACCCCATCGCACGCACCGCGCATCGCAGCTTTTACACACCGCGACAAACCCTGATGACCAGCATCGCAACGCGCGCCTGACGACTGCGCAACGCCGCTGCGCGCGTCATCACGTTTTCCGAAAAGCCGCATGGACAAAGGCTTTGCAGGCGATGCACCGATACGCGTGCGGCAGCCTTCGACTGGCGCGGAAACGTTCCTGAACGCGCGCGCGAAGCGCTGCGCGGCACACGCCCGGCATGCTTTACACAGTCGGCAGCGCACGCACGCGCCACCATGCGACCAAGCCTCGGCCATGCTCGCTTCGCGCTTCGCGCGACACCGTCGCACACACCGTCCAAGAGTGATGCGTGCACGCAACGGTTTGCATCGACGCAACAGCGCGAAGGCATCGCGAGGGCATCAAAGCGTTGCGATCGAGCCAAGCCGCGACGCTCGCGAAGCATCGCGGCAACACTTCGGCAGACGCTTCGATCAAGCCATCGGCATGCGTGTTCGATCCGCGCGCTTGCCGTGCGATCCGGATCGCGCGCGCCGTGTCTCGCGTCTTCGCGCTCTCACCCTCGCCACTCGCCGCACCACTCGCCTCGCCCTGCCAGCAGCGCGTCGTACGTCCGCTTAGAGGATTGCTTCAGCGCCCGCCCGCCGGTGCCTTTTGCTGCATCACAATAACCCGCAAACGGCAGCTGCATGCGGCTTTGCGGGTAGCAGGCGATGGCGGCGGAAAGGCGCGCGCCGCGCCGCGCCGGATTGCGGCGCGGCCCCGGCGCCAGTAGATTGGCGTGGCTACGAACCTCAAAGGAGACATCATGCGCATCCATTCCCCCCTTGCTTCGACCCTGCGCGCCGCCGTGCTTGCCGCCACCCTGCTCGGCAGCGCCGCGGCGATGGCGCAGGCCACGCCCAGCGGCATGTGGAAGACCATCGACGACAACACCGGCAAGCCGCGCGGGCTGGTGGAGATCACCGAGAGGAACGGCGTCTTCAGCGGACGCCTGGTCAAGACCTTCGTCGAGAGCGACGGCAAGCCGCGCGTGTGCGACAAGTGCACCGACGCACGCAAGGACCAGCCCGTCATCGGCATGACCATCCTCTCTGGCCTGCGCAAGACCGGCGACAACGAGTGGAGCGGCGGCGAGATCCTGGACCCGGAGAACGGCAAGGTCTACAAGAGCAAGATGTCGCTGGCCGAGGACGGCAACAAGCTCAGCGTGCGCGGCTTCATCGGCATCAGCCTGATCGGCCGCACCCAGACCTGGGAACGCGACCACTGACCCTGCCGGCACGGCGCAGGGCTCAGGGTTTCTCCGGGGCATGCCGTTGCGTGTCCCAGTCGAAGGAGAAACGGCAGTCGAAAAAAAACCGGGCGGTGATGAACCGCCCGGTTTTTTTGTCCACGATGCTGCGCTTTACATCCGGTAGCGCAGAGTGGCCATCACGCTGCGCGGGGCACCCGGCATGTTCAGGTTGGCATTCGAACCATGCGCCGAGACGATGTAGCTGTTGTTGAACAGGTTATACAGGTTCAACTGCGCCTCGAACGGACCATGGCGGTACCAGGCCATCATGTCCGCCGTGACATAGCCCGGCAGCGTGACGGTATTGGCCTGATCGGCCATCCGGGCGCCGACCAGATTCAGGCCGCCGCCAATGCCAAAGCCATTGCCCAGCGTCTTGGTCAGCCAGACGTTGCCGGAATGGCGAGGCGTCAGCGTGGCACGCTTGCCCTGGAACAAGGGGGTCGACTTGGTAACCACTGCATCCAGGTAGGCGTAGCCGGCCAGCACACGCCAGCCGCTGCCGAGCTCCGCGGCGCCGCTCAACTCGACGCCGTCCGTGCGCTGCTCGCCAACCGGAATCAGCGCCGTGCCGGTGGCATTGGCGATCTTCATATTGTTCCGTTCCAGCCGGAACACGGAAATCGTCGTGCTCGCCTTGCCGTCGAGCCATTCATACTTGGCACCGACTTCGGCATTGTTGGTCGTCTCGGGTGCCAGTTCGGCGTTGTTGGCGGCCAGCGCGAAGGTCTCACCCGAGGGCTGGAATGACCGGCTCCACGACACGTAATACGACTGCACCTTCGACGGCTGCCAGACCAAGCCCGCACGCGGGCTCCAGGCATTGTCGGTGCGCGACAGGTTCTTCTGGCCAGCCAGGCGCTGGCTGGTGTCCTGCTGGAAGTTGTCGTAACGCACGCCGAACAGCGCCTTCCACTGCTCGGTAAAGGTGATCATGTCCTGCGTGTAGAACGCCAGGGTCTTGGCGGTAGCCAGGTTGCTCGTGGCAGGCGTGCCGCCAACCAGGCGCGGCAGCGTCGGCAGTACCGGGTTGAACAGATCGAAGGTGCCTGGCACGGCCCTGGAAAAGTTGACCAGATCCTTGTTCTGCTGACCGATCTCCATCCCGTACAGGATTTCGTGCTTCGTACCGAAGATCGTCGCCTTCTGCGTCAGGTCCGTCTGGTTGAACCAGCCGTGCTCCTCGCGGTAGACGTTGGAGTGCGACATCGTCAGCCGCTGTGTCACCTCGTTGACCGAGCTGGTCAGCGTGTTATTGCGATCCAGCGAGTAGTGGTAGTACCGCGTGGCGTTGCGGATCGACCAGTCGTCGTTGAAGCGATGGTTGATCGTGGCAGTGCCCGAGTACACACGCGACTGGCTATAGTCGGCATCGCGCGCATTGGCCGCGCCGTAGTAGCGCGAGGCCGGCACGTCCACCGGGCGCCCCTTGTAGGCCGGGATGCCGAAGTCCGTCACGCGGCGATCTTCCAGGTAGTCGGCCTGCAGCAGCACGGTAGTCTCGGGCGCGATGCGCAGTTCCAGGGACGGCGCGACGGCGGCACGATCCAGGAACTGCTGCGAGCGGTAGCTGTTGGCCTTCTCCACCGCGCCGGTCACGCGGAAGGCGGCGGCGCCGTCGGCAAACACACGGCCCACGTCGGCCTCGGCGCGGCGGTCGGCCCACATGCCGTAGCTCAGCGCGAAGTCGGTGACGTCGATGCCCGGCTTCTTGGTCACGCGGTTGATCAGGCCGCCCGACGAGCCGCGCCCGTACAGCACCGCCGCGGGGCCCTTGATGACTTCAACGCGGTCGACGTTGGACATGTCGCGGAAGTACAGCGCATCGTCGCGGATGCCGTCGACGAACTGGTCGGCAATGGCGGAAAAGCCGCGGATCGACACCTGGTCGCGCTGGCCATCGCCGTGGGAGAACGACACGCCCGGCACGTTCTTCAGCGCATCCTGCATCGAGGTGGCGTGCTGGTCGCGCATGACATCGGCGGTGACCACGTTGACGGTCTGCGGGATGTCGCGCAGCGGCGCCTCGGTCTTGGTCGCGCTGACCGCATTGGGCGGGTTATAGCCGGTGCCAAGCTCGCGGCTGACATCGGCCCTGACCGTGACCTCAGGCAACTGCGCCGAAGCGCCTGGCGCGGCCTGGGCCCACGTCAGCATCGGTTGAAATACGAAGCTCCCCGCCACCGCGGCACAGATCGGGTGAAGTTTTATTCTCATTTCCCTGTAATCGGCTGTAATAGTTTTGAAAACGCGGGCGCATTATCGATTACAGGATTGTCAGGGTCAACGAGATTGCGAATTATTCCTATTCGCGGTCAATATATGTTGCTTTCATCACAAGTCTGAGTCGGCACCGCCATTCCTGTGCTGGATCCCGAACTTCAGCAACGCATTCCCTACACCAGCTGCCCGGCAAGTGCATCGCGCGCCTCGGCAACAAAGGCTGACTCACCGCGCCGTCCCGGCAACAGGAAAAACTCCGCCTCCGGCAGCCGCGGCAGGCCCAGCCGCGCGATGGTGGCGGCGTCCAGCGGCGCCACGCCGGGGCCGATCGCCGAGGCGTTCAGGCACGACATCCCCAACCCCGCCGCCAGCGCCAGGTGCAGCCCCGCGACGCCCGATGCCGAGTGCGCGACCTCGAACGGCAGCCGCTTGCGCAGCAGCAGCTGCACCACGTACTGATGCAGCGAGCAGGTATCGGGCAGCAGCACCAGCGGCAGCGTCGCGGGCAGGCTGTCAGCCTCGGCAGGCGCGGCGACCCAGGCCAGCGGCTCGCGCCGCAGCACCGTGCCGCGCGTGCCCGCACCCTGCCCGCGGGTGCCGGGCAGGCGCATGCTGAGGCCGATATCGAAGGCGTCCATCTCCGCGGCTGCATCGATTGCCGCGCTCTTCATCACGGTCACGTGCAGCCGCAGGTACGGATAGCGCTCGCGCAGGCGCCGCAGCATGCCGGCGATCTCGCCCGGGCGGAAGTAGTCGGTCACGGCCAGCCGCAGTTCGCCCGCCAGCGCGTGGCCGCGCAGCTCCTGCAGGGCCAGCTCGTTCAGCGCCAGGATGCGCCGCGCGTGTTCCAGCAGCCGCTCCCCTGCCGGCGTCGGCACCGCGCCATGCCGGCCGCGCGACAGCAGCGGCACCCCGGCGCGCTCCTCCAGCTTGCGCAGCTGCTCGCTGACCGAGGACTGCGACAGGAACAGCCTGGGCGCCGCCGCCGACAGGCTGCCGCTGTCCGCGACCGTGACAAAGGTGCGCAACTGGTCGGTTTCGAATCCACGCATGGCAAGGCTCCGGCAAGGGTGGCGTTACTTCGGATAACCCGATGGTATGCATCGAATATTCCCGCTTTTCCGATACTACACCACCCCCTACCATGGCATCACCAACCCGCGCACAACCAAGGAGCCAGCCATGCCCCACATCGTCCTGCACCTGTCCGGCCAACCCGATGCCGCCCTCACCCGCCGCAGCGCCAGGGCGATTGCGGACCTGACCGAGCGCGTGCTCGGCAAGAAGCGCGACGTGATAGCCGTCACGGTCCAGTACATCCCGCACGACAGCTGGATCATCGCCGACGTGCCGCTGTCGGAGCAGGGCCGCAACGCCTTCCACCTGGACATCAGCGTGACCGATGAAACCAATACCAAGGCGGAGAAAGCGCAGTTCATCGAGGCCGTGTTCGAGACCATGTCGGGGTTGCTGGGCAACCTGCATCCGGTGTCGTACGTGCACGTGATCGACGCCCGCGCCACGGCCTATGGCTACGGCGGGCGCACGCAGGAGTATCGCCACCAGCACGGCTGAAACAGCGCACCTCCTTCATGCCGGCCGCTGTCATCTCAGTGCCCCGCGGCGAGACCAGAGGTTTCGCCGCGGGCCAAGCTGTGGCACAGTCGCCGGCTGATCCCTTTTCCTGATGGGACTGACAGAGACAAGGCGCCACAAGCGCCAGCCCCCGCGCGGCAAACGGACCGCACCTCAGGACAAGGCAACCCTGAAGGAGATCCGATGTCGTTTCTGATCGTGCTGGCAGCCCTTGCCCTTCTGATGTTCGCCGCGTACCGCGGCTACAGCGTGATCCTGTTCGCGCCCATCGCCGCGCTGGGCGCGGTGCTGCTGACCGACCCGTCCGCGGTCGCACCGGTGTTCACCGGCATCTTCATGGAGAAGATGGTCGGCTTCGTGAAGCTGTATTTCCCCGTATTCCTATTAGGCGCGGTGTTCGGCAAGGTGGTTGAGCTGTCCGGCTTTTCCGAGTCCATCGTCGCCGCGGCGATCCGCTATATCGGGCGCTCGCGCGCCAACGCGGTGATCGTCACGGTGTGCGCGCTGCTGACCTATGGCGGCGTGTCGCTGTTCGTGGTGGTGTTCGCGGTCTATCCGTTCGCGGCCGAGCTGTACCGCCAGAGCAACATCCCCAAGCGGCTGATGCCGGGCGCGATCGCGCTGGGCGCGTTCTCGTTCACCATGGATTCGCTGCCGGGCACACCGCAGATCCAGAACATCATCCCCACCAACTTCTTCAACACCACCTCCTGGGCCGCGCCGGTGCTGGGCGTGGCCGGCTCGCTGTTTATCCTGGTGGTGGGCCTGAGCTACCTGGAATGGCGCCGCCGCGCCGCCGCCGCGCGTGGCGAAGGCTACGGCACCAACCTGCGCAACGAGCCGGAGCGCAGCCAGTCCGGCAAGCTGCCGCACCCGCTGCTGGCGCTGCTGCCGCTGGTGGTGGTGGGCGTGGCCAACTTCTGGCTGACGCGGATGATCCCGCTCTGGTACGGCCCTTCCAACAGCGTGGCGCTGCCGGGCCTGCCCAATCCCGTGGAAACCAAGATCGCCAGCGTGACCGCGATCTGGGCAGTGGAAGGCGCGCTGCTGCTGGGCATCGCCGTGGTGCTGGTGACCGCCTTCAGCGCCCTGCGCGAGCGCTTTGCCGAGGGCACCAAGGGCGCCGTCGGCGGCGCGCTGCTGGCGTCGATGAATACCGCATCGGAATACGGCTTCGGCGGGGTCATCGCCGCCCTGCCCGGCTTCCTGGTGGTCAGCGACGCGCTGCGCGCGATCCCCAACCCGCTGGTCAATGCCGCGGTCTCGGTCAGCACGCTGGCCGGCATCACCGGCTCCGCCTCCGGCGGCATGAGCATTGCGCTGGCGGCGATGTCGCAGACCTTTATCGCGGGTGCGCAGGCCATGCAGATCCCGCTGGAAGTACTGCACCGGGTGGTGTCGATGGCCAGCGGCGGCATGGACACCCTGCCGCACAACGGCGCCGTGATCACGCTGCTGGCGGTGACCGGCCTGACCCACCGCGAGTCCTACCGCGATATCTTCGCCGTCACACTGATTAAGACTGCCGCGGTGTTCTTCGTCATCGCGGTGTATTTTCTGACCGGACTGGTCTGAAGCAATCCCGGCCCACGCGGCTTGTACATTCCAGGTGTTGTTAACTAGTGTGGTTGGGTGCCGCCGGGCACCCCGCCTGGCAAATCAGGAAGCCAACACATCATGAAGCAAGTCACCCTGCCCGACGGCGAGCGCGTCCCGGCGCTCGGCATGGGAACGTGGAATATGGGCGAGTCGCGCGCCGCGCGCGCCGAAGAAATCGCCACGCTGCGCCTGGGCCTGGACCTTGGCCTGCGGCTGATCGATACCGCCGAGATGTATGGCGAGGGCCAGTCCGAAGAGATGATCGGCGAGGCCATCGCCGGGCGCCGCGACGAGGCCTTCCTCGTCAGCAAGGTCTATCCCTTCAACGCCAGCCGGCGCGGCACCGTGCAGGCCTGCGAGCGCAGCCTGAAGCGGCTGCGCACCGACCGCATCGACCTCTATTTATTGCACTGGCGCGGCGGCGTGCCGCTGGAAGAGACCGTGCAGGCCATGGAGTCGCTGCAGCGCGACGGCAAGATCCGCCGCTGGGGCGTGAGCAACCTGGACCTGTCCGATCTGCAGGAGTTGTGGGACGCGCCGGGCGGCGACCGGCTGGCCACCAACCAGCTGCTGTACAACCTGGGCCGGCGCGGGATCGAGTGGGACCTGCTGCCGTGGCTGCGCCAGCGTGGCGTGCCGGTAATGGCCTATTCGCCGATCGAGCAGTCACGCCTGTTGGGCAACCCCGGGCTGAAGCGCTTTGCGCGCGACCACGGCATGACGGCGGCACAGGCGGCGCTGGCCTGGCTGCTGGCGCAGGACGGCGTCATCGCCATCCCCAAGACCGGCCGGCGCGAGCGCCTGCAGGAAAACCTGGGCGCGCTGTCGCATACGCTGTCGGCCGCCCAGCTGGCCGAGCTCGACCGCATTTTCCCGCCGCCCGACGGCCCGGGCCCGCTGGAAATGCTCTGACCAGGCTGCCGTGCGCGTGCCCTCAGGGCACGCGGGCCACGTAGCGCTCGCGCTCGACGTAGCGCACCAGGTAGCTGCGCGCCTTCTCGCGGGTGTCGGTGGTCACGCGCGCCGCTGCCTGGCGGGCGCTGCTCTTGCCGTGCGACGACGACATCTGCGCATCCAGGTAGGTGCGGAAGGAATCATGCATGGCGTCCAGTTCAGGCTCGCACGCGGCCAGCGCCAGGTTGGCCACGTCCTTGGGCTGGCCCTTGGCCGACAGGTTCTCGTTGGCCTTCTTCTGGGCGCAATCCATGTATTTGGCGCGCAACGCCTGCCAGCCGCTGCTGTCGAGGGCCGACTGCGATCCGGCACCCGCGGCGCCGGCGTCATTGGAAGAACCCGAAGGATGTGAAGCGCACGCGGCCAGGAAGGCCAGCGGCAGGGCGGTCAGGAGTTTTTTCATGGCTGGTTGATGCTGTCACGGCGCATTGGCTACCCCATGTGTAGCCATGGGACGTTCCGGGCGCAAGGCTGACTATTCTTGCCGCGAATGGCCCCCCGGCACCACCTTCGTCACAAATGGAAACGTCTCTGCGCGGTCCGGTATTTGTCCGGGTGCTTCCGGCGCCTATGCTTCAAAGGCGACAACAACACAAAGGAGACGAGATGAAACGTCGAACCTTCCTTTCGGCCAGCGCGGGTCTGGCCCTCGGCAGCCTGGCCCTGGGTGCCTGCACCACCACCAAGCCCGACGCCCCCAGCGACAAGGCCGCGCGCCGGCGTGAGCTGGACTCCGGCGTGGACGGCGCGCTGTCGCGCCTGTACAGCTCGGTCCAGGGCTCGCGCGAGCTGGGCAACCGCGCGCGCGGCATCCTGGTGTTCCCGAAGACGCTGTCGGCCGGCTTTATCGTCGGTGGCGAGTATGGCGACGGTTCCCTGCGCTCAGGCGGCGCCACGCGCGGTTATTACCGCCTGGTCTCCGGCTCGGTCGGCTGGCAGATCGGTGCGCAGTCCAAGTCCGTGATCCTGATGTTCCTGACGCAGGACGCCTACGACAAGTTCGTGCGCAGCGAAGGCTGGACCGCGGGCGTCGACGCCACCGTAGCCGTGGCAACGGTTGGCGCCAGCGGCGTGCTGGACACCAACACCGCCCAGCAACCCATCGTCGGCTTCGTCATGACCAATGTGGGCCTGATGGCGGGCCTGAGCCTCGAGGGCAGCAAGATCACCAAGCTCGACCTGTAAGGGCGGGCTTCCGGTGACCGCCGCGTGGCCTGCGTGCCGCGCGGCGCCCTTATTTTTCGCGGCCGCGCGCCGCGAACGGATAGAATTCGTCCCTTTGGCCGAATTCCCATGTGGTTCAAGAATCTGCAGGTCCATCGTTTCTCCGCCCCGTGGTCGCTGAGCGCCGACGAGGTTGAAGCCAGCCTGGCGAAGCACGCCTTCTTCCCCGGTACCAGCCTCGAAATGCAGACCCAGGGCTGGGCCTCGGCGCGTGACAACGGCCAGTTGGTCCATACCGTCGGCCGCCAGATGCTGCTGACGCTACGCACCGAGAAGAAGCTGCTGCCCACTACCGTGGTCAACCAGGTCACGCGCGCCCGCGCCGCCGAGATCGAAGAGCAGCAAGGCTACAAGCCAGGCCGCAAGCAAATGAAGGAACTGAAGGAGCAGGTCACCGAAGAACTGCTGCCGCGCGCCTTCAGCATCCGCCGCGACACGCGGGTGTGGATCGACCCGGACAACGGCTGGCTTGCCATCGACGCCGCCGCCGCGGCCAAGGCCGATGAAGTGCGCGGCATGCTGTTCAAGGCGCTGGATCCGCTGCCGCTGATCAACCTGCACGTGAACCAGTCGCCGGTGGCGGCCATGACCGAATGGCTGGCCGGCGATGCGGCACCGGGCGGCTTCACCGTCGACCAGGAAATCGAGCTGCAGTCCGGCGCGGAAAGCAAGGCCACCGTGCGTTACGTGCGCCATCCCCTGGACCCGGAAGACCTGCGCCGCCATATCGCCGCCGGCAAGCGCTGCACGCGCCTGGCGATGACGTGGAACGACCGGGTCTCGTTCGTGCTGACCGACGGGCTGGTGGTGAAGAAGGTGGCGCCGCTGGACGTGATCAAGGAACAGGCCGACGGCACGGCGCACGATGAAGACGAGCGCTTCGACGCCGATTTCACCATGATGGCCGGCGAACTCTCCGGCATGCTCAGCGACCTCACCGAGGCGCTGGGCGGCGAGCGCAAGGCGTAAGCCGAATCTCTTGCAGGAACCGTGGCGCTGTTGAAGGACAGCGCCACGCAGGCGGTTACTCCACCCAGTTCACTTTCGGGAACCGCCCGGCAAACCCCTCCGGCATCGCCACCACGTTCTTCCCCACGTAGTCGAAGAAGACAAAGCCCGACTTGGCCATCGCGATCAGCGCGCCATCGGCCGGCCGCGTGATGCGGAAGATGATGTCGCCGCCGTACTTGTTGAAGTCCATCACCCCCACCTCGAACTGCAGCTGGTCGCGCGCATGCGCCTCGTTGCGGTACATCGTAGCCAGGTCGGTCACGATGATGCCCACCCCTTCCTGCCGCACGTCCTCGCTGCCGAATTCATACAGGAACCGCGCCCGCGCCTCGGAGATCATCGAGATCATCGAATCGTTGGCAAGGTGGTTGGCCGAGTTGATGTCAGTCACGCGCACGGTCAGGTGCGTGGCGTAGCAGAACTGGTCGGCAGGCAGGTCGAGTTTGAGGCGGGCCATGATGGAACAAGCAAGAAATGGATCGGGCGCCGCACGGGATCAGGCAGGCAAAACGCAAGGCCGGCGGCAAGGCGCCCATCATAAGGGATGCGCCGGTTCGGATTGAGGCACTGCAGCATAGGCTGCCGCGCCCCTCATCCGGGTAAGTACCCCCCAACGTTTTCGTCCATCCCGCCGATGCCGCGGCCTGGCGCAGACTCGTACGCTGCATGTTGCCGTGGCCCTGGCGCATTGACGCCCTGTGCCGCGCACCGACACGACGTCAACACCTGGAGGAAACACGATGCAAGCCGACCGCCGCAAAGCCCTGCACTGGCTGGGAGCAGGTTCCCTCGCCGCCACCGCCGCTACCCTCGGGCTTGGCCGGGCCTGGGCCCAGCAGGCTTATCCGTCGCGGCCCGTGCGGCTGGTCGTGCCCTACCCGCCCGGCGGTGCCACCGACGTGCTGGCGCGCGCGCTGGGCGACCCGCTCAGCAAGCTGTGGCAGCGCCCGGTGATCGTGGAGAACCGCCCCGGCGTGGGCGGCATGATCGGCGCCGACGTGGTCGCCAAGGCGCCGGCGGACGGCTACACCCTGCTGCTGGCCCTGCCCAGCCTGGTGCAGACGCCCTATATGGTGGCCAAACCGCCGTTCGACCCGCTGCGCGACCTGACCGCCATCAGCCAGCTGTGCACCACCAGCCTGGTGCTGACCGCCAGCAGCGCCATGCCGCGCACGCTGCCGCAGATGGTCAGCCTGGCCAAGTCCCAGCCCGACAAGTATTCCTATGGCACCTATGGCATTGGCACCGGCGCCCATCTCTACATGCAGGTCTTCCTCAAGGGCGCGGGCGCCCAGTTGGTCCATGTCCCGTACAAGGGCGAAGCCCCCATCGCCACCGACCTGATCGGCGGCCAGATCTCGCTGGGCACGCTGTCGCCAATGACCGTGCGCCAGCATGCGCGCACCGGCAAGCTCCAGCCGCTGGCCGTTACCGGCAATACCCGCGCGCCGATGCTGCCGGATGTGCCGACCTTCCAGGAACTCGGCTACAAGGGGCTGGACGGCCCGGCCTGGTTTGGCCTGTTCACCACCGCGGGCACGCCGCAGGCCATCGTCGACAAGATCTCGGCCGATGTGGAAATCGTGATGGCCGCGCCGGGCATCCGCCAGCGCCTGGCCGAGCTGGGGCTGATCGTCAAGACGACGCAGCCGGCGGCGTTCGCGGCGACGACCAAAGCGGATCAGGCGTACTGGGGCAACGTGATCAAGGAGAACAATATCCGGCTGGACTGAGGCATTGCGACTGAAGCAGCGCCGCGCGCCGCGCCGGGACATCGTAGCGCCTGGCGCCGGCCCCGAACATCACTCAATTGCAGCAATTTGCCCGCAGTGTTGCGCGGCTGCGCCATGGCCTGTCGCAATCGGTAGGCGCCGATATAATCAGCCGCGCAACACCATAAAGTAAGACATTAGAACAATAAGCCCTCAGGCGGACGGGGTGCAGCGTCTTCTCGACTTACGCTGCGAGGGAACCATGACCAGCGCTGACCACGCCCTGTCCGGACGGCTGTCCGCGACCATCCCTGCCCGCCGCGCCGCGGGCAGTTCCGTTTCTGCGCCAGCCGCGCCGCACACCCCGCTGCTGCAAGGCGTGCACCGCCGCGCAGACCAGTTGATGACGGCCATGCTGTGGGTGCTGGGCCTGCTGTCGCTGATCGTCGGCAATCACTATGGGTCGACCGGGCTGACGCTGACGCTGGGCTTGCCGATGGCGCTGCTCGGCACGCTGATGGCGGTCACCCTGCCCGCCCGCCTGGCTACGCGGATGGCGATGGCCGTGCTGCTGATGCTCTTCGTCGCACTGCTGATCCACCAGGCGCACGGGCAGGTGGAATTCCACTTCCTGGTATTCGTCACGCTGTCGCTGCTGCTGGCCTACCGCGACTTCCGCGTGATCCTGCTGGCGGCGGCGGTGATCGCGTTGCATCACCTGAGCTTCAACTTCTTCCAGCAGTGGGGCTGGAACACCATCTGCTTTACCGACCCCAGCTTCAATATGGTGCTGTTCCACGCCGCCTTTGTCATCGTGCAGACCGGCGTGCTGTGCGTGATCGCGTGGCGGCTGGAGCGCGATGCCCACTCTGCCGATGAACTGAGCACGCTGGCCGCGGGCATCGAGCGCGAACCCGGCTACCTGACGCTGACCGCCGACGGCACCGACCCGGACAGCGACTTCGCCCGCGCCTTCCGCAAGACGCTGGACACCGTACGCCAGACGTTGCTGCAGGTACGGAACACCGCAGGCACCGTGGCCGATGCCGCCGGTGACATCCTCGACACCAGCGCCACCGTGGCCCGCCGCACCGACGAGCAGGCTCGCACCGTCGCGCACACCATGCAGGACATGCAGGCGCTGACCCAGGCCGCCCGCGCCAGTGCCGACCAGGCCCGCGGCGCCTGCGAACTGGCCGGGGCCAGCAGCACCGTGGTCGCGCGCGGCAGCGGCGAGATCCTTTCGGTGATCCACACCATGGGCGAGATCAACGAGGCCTGCGGACGCATCACCGAGATCATCGGCGTGATCGACAGCATTGCCTTCCAGACCAATATCCTGGCGCTGAACGCCGCCGTGGAGGCCGCGCGCGCGGGCGAGCATGGCAAGGGCTTTGCGGTGGTGGCGGGCGAGGTCCGCCAACTGGCGCACCGCTGCGGCGCGGCGGCCAAGGAGATTCGCGGGCTGATCAATACCTCGGTCGAACGCGCGCACGCCGGCACGGAACTGGTCGGCCATACCGGTGAGACGATGAACGAGGTGGTGGCCAGCATCGGCAAGCTTGCCACGTTGGTAGAGGAACTGGCGACGCTGGGCGACAACCAGCGCAGCGGCATTGAAGGGATGGCCCGGCGCGTGGCCGAGATCCAGGCGGCATTCGAGGAGAATGCAGAGTTGGTGGCCAGTGCCGCTGAGGCTGCGCGGGTGCAGCGGGAGCAGACGGAGGGGTTGAACCGGGCGGTGGGCGTGTTCCGACTGGGATAACGCCCGCTCGCCTCAATCCTCTTTCTCGTCCCCCGTGGGGAAATGCACCCCCGCACGGCGCGCCGCCAGCATGATGTGGCGCTCCATCGCGCGCTGCGCCTGCTCCGGCTGGCGCGCGGCAAGCGCCTCGATGATGGCGCTGTGCTCGGTGAAGGTGGCATTGCGCGCGCCGCGCCGGTAGTACGGCAGGCGCTGGCTCTCGCGCATCACCTCGGCACTTTCGCGCAGGATCTCGCGGATGACCTGGTTGCCGGACACCGTGACGATCAGCGTGTGGAACTCGTAGTCGAGCTGCGACGCTTCGTCATACGCGTCAGCCTCGATCGCGCGCTGCATCGTGGCCGCGTTCTGGCGCAGCTGCTCGATCTCGTTCTCGGAGATGGCCAGCGCGGCCAGCCGTGCGGTCAGCCCTTCCAGCGCAAAGCGCAGCTGGTAGATATCGATCAGCGAATGCGTGGCCGCAAAACGCCAGGGCGGCGTGGCCGCGGCGCTGTCGCCGGCGGCCGTCACGTAGACGCCCTTGCCCGGGCGCGACACCACCACGCCCATCCCCTGCAAGGTAGAGATTGCCTCACGCAATGACGCGCGGCTGATGCCGACCTTCTCCGCCAGCTCCCGCTGCGCCGGCAGCAGCGTGCCCGCGGGGAACGTGCCGTCGCGCACCCATTGCTGGATAAGGCTGACAGCCTGGTTGGCGACGGAGGTGGAAGATCCTGTCATGCGTGAGGGGGTGACCAGTAAGAGGTGACGCGCAAGGGGCGCGAAGCCGGTTGCCGGAAATTCTAGCCGACAAACCGGCCTGCCCCGCCCCTTACTTGTTGACCAGCCTGGCCGGCACCGAATAGGTCAGCAGCGCGCCGCACAGCAGCACCGCCGCCAGCACGAACATCGCGGCATCCGTGCTCTGGGTGGCATCCTTGATCAGGCCGATCATGTACGGGCTGATAAAGCCGGCCAGGTTGGCGAACGAGTTGATCAGCGCAATGCCCGCCGCCGCGCCCACGCCCGACAGGATGGACGTCGGCAGGCTCCAGAACAGCGGCGAGGTAGCCAGGCTGCCGCCGGCGGCCAGCGCCAATGCGGCCAGCGACAGCGCAGTGTTATGGCTGAAGACCGCGCTAAGCACCAGGCCCGTGGCCGCGCAGCAGAACGGCACGATCAGGTGCCAGCGGCGCTCGCGCATGCGGTCAGAGCTGCGGCTGACCAGGATCATCGAACACACCGCCACGCCAAACGGGATCGCGGTCAGCAAACCCACGTCCAGCACGCTTTTCACGCCGGTCTGCTTGATCAGCGTGGGCAGCCAGAAGGTCAGCCCGTACTGGCCCATCACCGTGCAGAAGCAGATCATCGTCATCTTCAGCACGCGCGGGTCCGTCACCAGCGTGCGCAGCGACATATGGGCGGACTTCTGCGCATTCTCGGCGGCGATATTGCGCTCCAGCAGCGCCTTTTCATCGGCCGTCAGCCAGCGCGCCGACTGGATGTTGTTGTCCAGGTACCAGAGCACGGCCACGCCCACCAGCAGCGACGGCACGGCCTCGATCACGAACATCCACTGCCAGCCGCGCAGGCCGTTGACGCCGTTCATGGCCTCCATCACCCAGCCCGACAGCGGCCCGCCAAAGATGCCCGAGATCGGAATCGCCGCCATGAACAGCGCCACCATGCGCGCGCGCCGGTGCGACGGGAACCAGTACGTCAGGTACAGGATCATGCCGGGATAGAAGCCCGCCTCCGCCGCGCCCAGCAGGAAGCGCAGCACATAGAACTGCGTGCTGGTCTGCACGAACATCATCGCCGCTGAGATCAGGCTCCACAGGATCATGATGCGCGAGATGGTGGCCTTGGCGCCGATGCGGTGCATCAGCAGGTTGCTGGGCACCTCGAAGAAGAAGTAGCCGATAAAGAACAGCCCCGCACCCAGCCCGTAGACCGCTTCGCTGAACTGCAGGTCAGCCAGCATGCTCAGCTTGGCAAAGCCCACGTTGACCCGATCCAGGTAGGCCACCACGTAGCACAGCATCAGGAACGGCAGCAGCCGCCAGGCCACCTTGCGGTACACCGCGTCCTCCCTGGCCTGTGCCTGCGCCTGCGGCACGGAAATGGCATCCGGCCCGGCATGGGCGGTTTCAGTCGGAATCATGGAAGTCTCCTTGGTTTGTTCGAGTCATCGGCGTGGCAAAGCCTGGATTGCATCCGGCACGACGCCATATCGTCATACCGGTCTGACCAGTAGATGCCGAATGGTAGGGAGGCACCCTGCCGGTGTCAAGGAGCGATTGGACTGGGGAAAGCCCGTATCTGCAGGCCGATTTCGGCGAGAATGTCCGAATGGGGGGAGGATCGCACCAACATCCGCCGCTTGTGCGGAATCGAGACTTGCTGCAAAATCCGGCCCAACTGGTCAGACCAGTTGAGGCTGGCCCATATGATGCATGCCACAGGGCAGCCAGCCGCTTGCCGGCCGACCTTCAGTTAGGAGACTTTGATGGAAACCACGCCCCCGCCCATGGCATCAGCCATGGTGCGCCTGCATCCGCAGCCGCTGAGCGCGGCCGCCTTTGCGCCCTTCGGTGACGTGATCGAGGCGCGCGCCGCCGGCGACCCCGGCGCCTTTCCGATCAACGGTGGCATGGTCACGCGGCACCATGACCTGGCTGCCGTGGAATTGGAAGGTGGCCGGGCCCTGATCAACCTGTTCGAGGCCAAGCCCTACGCGTATCCACTGGAGATCGCAATGCTGGAACGCCATCCGCTCGGCAGCCAGGCCTTTATCCCGCTATCGGAGCAGCCCTTCGTGGTAGTGGTGGCGCCGGCTGGTGACGTGCTGGATCCCGCCTCGCTGTGCGCCTTCATCACCAACGGGCGGCAGGGCGTCAACTACCGCCGCGGCGTCTGGCATCACATGCTGCTGGCCGTGGGCGCGCCGGCGCGCTTTGCCGTGATCGATCGCGGTGGGGATGGCAACAACTGCGAGGAGCGCACGCTGGCGCAGCCGTTGCTGCTGGAACTCCCGCCGGCGCTACACGCCGCGTGAGTGTGTGGAAGCAACAGCGACAGGCTGCGGTTGCACTAGGGCCGTTGCAGCCCGTCGAGGTTACTTGGCGTCCGGCCAGGAGACCTGCTTCCAGTAGGCCTCCTTCGAGCGGATCTTGCCATTCACCACCCGGTAGACCTCCAGCCCGGCTGCGTCCACCTTCTTCTTCCCGGCGCTGGCCGGCACCCGCACGCGGAAGCGCATGATGGCCAAATCACCGCTGTACTCAAGCTTGACGTCCGACAGCACCGGCGCATTGGCCTTGTCTTCAAAGAAGCGCTGCTTCAGGTAGTCCGTGGCGGGCGGCGGCCTTGCCGCGCACAACCAGGCCATGTGGGTCGGATTCTCCGGTGGGCAGCGTCCAGATGAACTCATCATCCAGGCATGCAGCGATGCGCGCCATGTCTGCGCTGGCAAAGGCGGCGAAGAATTCGCCCATGACTCCTTTCACATCTGATTCGGCCATCTTGTCTCCGCTTCTGGTTATGGTCGCCGGCTAGGGCGGTTGTCCTGGCATCTTGGTCAAGGGCCGGGGTTCGTACCACCACCCGAAAAGGATGGGGTGGGGAAGCCCCCACCAGAGAGGGGATACTTGAGGATGCTAGCGAGCGCGATGATGCGAATTCACATTGAACCGGAAGGCGCATATGGCAAGCCAGGTGGAGACAGCCGATACCAAGGTTGCGGTGCTGGTGGATTGCGACAATACGACACCGGAGATTCTTGAACACGCGCTGCGTGTCGTCGCGCAGTTTGGGCGCGTGGTGTTGCGCAGGGGGTACGGGAACCACGCCACACTGGCGAACAAATGGCAAGACGCCCTGGTGCGCCTGGCCTTCACCCCTTGCCTCCAGTATCAGTATGCCTCGGGCAAGAACACCGCCGACATAGCATTGGCACTTGATGCGCTGGAGGCCATGTTCGACGAGCGTGCGGATACGTTCTGCCTGGTCACCAGCGACTCGGATTTTGCTTACCTCTGCCGCAAGCTTCGGGAGCGTGGCGCCACAGTACATATCGTCGGCGAAACCAAGACGCCCGCGGCATTGCGTAATGCCAGCGACCAGTTCTTCGAATGGACGCCGCCGGAGCCGGTACCCGAGCCGGTGGATTTGTCCAAGCCCAAGCCTGCAGCAACACCACCCAAACCGTCCCCAAAGAAGCGTCCGAAATCGCTGATCAATGCCGTCACACTACTCGCGAGTGGCACCCCGGACGGTTGGGTCGGATTGGGCGCATTGGGCCAATACCTTAAGCGCACGGATCCAGGATTTTCCCCCAAGGCTTACGGGCACGCGGCCTTGTCCGACCTGGTCCGGACCTATCCCGACCTCGTCCTGAATCAGCAGAACGGCTCGGGACTCTGGGTCAGCCTCAAGCCCAGAGCCGAAATGCAAGAGCCATAAATCCATTCAGTCCGGCAATTGCCAAAACAACAACAAATCAGCAGGGGTCCGCATGAAGGCATTGTTTGCGCTGGCGCTCATGTTTGCGCTGGTCTTCCTGGCTCTCACCATACTCAAGGCAAAAACCAATGGTCCCGGCACGGCGAAAGGCTTCGAATTCGCGCGCCGGACGCCGTTCCTGAGGCAAGATGAGATTCAACTTTACATACGGCTATCGGCAGCGTTGAAAGACGCTCACGTGTTTCCGCAGGTTGCCATGTCGGCCTTTGTACAACACAGGGGAAAATCACAGGCAGCCCGGAATCTCTTCGCACAGAAGTACGTCGACTATCTCGTCTGCGAGCGCAACACAATGCGACCGCTATACGTCATCGAACTGGACGGTGCTTCGCACAGAAGTGCAGCGGCCCAGAGGCGGGACAAGCAGAAGAATGATGTACTGGCCTCCGCCGGTATTCCGATCAAGCGGTACGACTCAAAAGATGTCGATTTCACTGTGATCCTGCGGGACTACGCGACAATCGCTACCACCCCTGCCCAGCCAAAAATAACGCCGACAACGCCATCGGATGGGAAACTGCGGGCGGGTGGGACTAGTACGTGAAACGCTTCTTGTGGCGCCGCCCCAAAGCGCCCTATCCCGCTATGCCACCAATCCCCGCAACTCGCGTTGCATCGCAGGCGCCAGCTGGCTGGCGCACCTGGCGAGATTGACCTGTTTGGCCGCGGCTGCGATTTCCATGAGCGCCGGCTCAATATCGTACTCCCGCTGCCGCAGCCACTCCAGCACATCCAGCAAACGCCACAGCGAACTGTTGCCTTCATGCACCGGTACCGGGAAGGACTTCGGATAGCCAAGCATCAGCTTGCGCATGTTCTGGCGAGACACACCAACCATCTCGGCAATATCCGTCAGCCCCACCAGGTCGGGCGCCGCCTCGATCAGCGTGGCCGACGGCATGGCACGGCGGGCATCGGCCAGGGCACTCACAATGGCCGCCCGCGCCGACTCTGCCTCGCGGACAAACGCCAGCGCCACGCGGCCCGGCAGGCCGGTGCCCACCAGCGCGTCATCACACCCCGCCTCGGCCAGGCGTTCGACCAGCGCATCGGTATCGCTGTCCGCCTGCGACAGGTGAAACTTCAGGGTGAAGGCGTATTCCATGGTCAGGTCCTGAGGTGCAGTACGCGCAGCGTTGTCACTTCCCGCTGATGCGAGCAGTTGTCCACGATCCGCCGGATGGCATTGGCGTGGTTGCCCGGATTCTTCGGCGTGCTCCAGACGCTAGATACACAGAACTCGCCGCAGCGGCATTCCTTGCGTTGTCGGGGCAGTAGATGCGCCCCAAGCATGACCGTTGCCCTTCGCCTGCTCGACACGCCAGCCATGCAGCTCTACATGCCTGAGTGCGGCTTCAATCTCCTTCTTTGGGTGCCTGGCGCGGGTCATTCGTGTCTCCGAGACTAGATGCGCAATGATTGGTTGTCAAGTGACAACCAAAAAATAAGCACAATCCGAGTGGATCGGAGAATTGTGTTTGGACTGCCCCGAGCGGGCGTTGAGAGGACTCTGGAATCGGCGGAAACGAAGTCGTAGCCGGGTGATGCAGGTGTCAGGGCGCACTATTCACGCGGGGTGACAACGACTCCGCGCAACGCGGCGCGTTCGATCGCCGCCTCAACCAGGCCTTCGGATTTCGCGCTCTCGACAAACTTGTGCGCGTAGGCAGCGCTGTAATCCCGTCCTTTCGGCGTTGCCATCCCGGCCTTCTCCCCGCCGGACCGGCCCTCTAGCAGGCGCGAACCCGCGAGTTTCTCGGCCTGGCTGTGCATGCCTGCCTTGGTTCCGAAAATGACATCTGCCCTTTCGGCCCGCAGCGACTCAACCATGTCTGCAATGGTTGAAGACTGAACCAGCGTCGCACTCCGTATGGTGCTGGCAAGATAGGCATCCGGCGAGCTCTTTTCCACCACGCCAATCCGGACACCGGGCCTGTCGACGTCCGCCAGGGTGGTGATGCGCGAACCCTGCGGAACGAGGTAGCTGAACTCGACCTCCATGTATGGCGCGGTAAAGTCCACGACCGACGCGCGCTCGGCACTGATTCCCATTGTGGCAACATCCCACTCCCCGGTTTTTGCGCCGGCGATCAACGCCGGGACTGAAGTGTAGGCAACGGGCTCGAACGAAACGCCGAGACGCCGCGCCATTTCTTTACCGAGGTCAACGGCAACGCCTCTGAACTCCCCTGACGCAGCATCCTTCGTCGCATGGATCGGGGATCCCGATATGAATCCGACGCGGAGTTTCCCCGTCGGCGCCAATGCGCTCCGCGCATCAGGCGTGGGTGTCGTCCGGGTTCCGCCACAGCCAGCGAGTACAAGTGCAAGGATTACCGCCAGCCATTGAATCGCGCGCATGTTATGGCAATTGCCG
Source organism: Cupriavidus sp. CP313 (assembly GCF_054072015.1). Lineage (NCBI taxonomy): Bacteria > Pseudomonadati > Pseudomonadota > Betaproteobacteria > Burkholderiales > Burkholderiaceae > Cupriavidus > Cupriavidus sp. CP313. The sequence goes on from NZ_JBSVZB010000007.1 coordinate 262,027, forward strand.
CAAGCAACCGCCCTCTCCATCAGGTATTTGCCACGTCCGATGCCTGCTATGGTCCTGCCCGCAGCTTGCACCGCTTTGAGCCATCCATAGCCCCGCACCAGGCATCACTTCTTCTTCCTGGGATCATCAGCCGGGTTGACGAAGTTGAAAGCCCAAGGCCCCGCCGCATTGATCTGGATAACGGTTTCCTCCTTAGTCCAGCCAAAGTGGCGCATCTTGGGTGGCATGACAATCAGGCTGCCGGGGTTGATCTGGATAACGGTTTCCTCCTTAGTCCAGCCAAAGTGGCGCATCTTGGGTGGCATGACAATCAGGCTGCCGGGGCCGAGCGGCGAGGTCTTTTCCGCGTCGAGCTTGTCGCCCATGCCATAGTTGAACGTCCCGGAAAGCACGGTCACCCGCTCCACGCCTGGGTGCCAGTGCGCCGCCACCTTCGCATCCGCGGGCAGCTTGATCCGGGCCGTGAACGGCCCTTTCTTGTCCAACTGCCCCTCGAGGACAGCAAGTTTGGCACCCGGTATCAGTGGCAGGTCCGCCCATTTGACCTCTTCGGCGGTGACCATGATCATGCTGCCCGGCGGGGCAGCCAATGCCGCAGACATCGTCAGGCAGACGCCGAAGGCCAGTGTGGCAATCGGGGGAAGCTTGTTTTTCATAGCGCGCTCCTTTCCTGAGACGGCAACCAGACAGCCGGAGCGGCGACGGCACAGACCGCATTGATGCCATCTGGCACCCGATTCCGCCACCAGCTGCGCTGGAGACATCCACTGCATGGCACAGGTTCAGGCATGCAGGCTCGAGCGTCTTCATCGCCCAAAGCAACAATGTGATGCATATCGCGGGCCAACCGTGGTGGGAGGCTGACGGGCGGGCGCGTGACGCTCGCGCGGTGTGTCGGTTGCGCGGTAAATCGGCCAGATCGTTTCAGTTGTGAAACACCGGCGGCTAGCGTACGAGGCCCCGACTTTCAACTGCCCTTCCACACCGGCGACCGCCGGCCCACAAACGCATCCACGCCTTCACGAAAGTCGCTACTGCCATAGCACAAGCGCACCAGATCGTCCGTGTCGGCCACCGACTGCACGGTCTGGCGCCGCAGCGCCTCTTTAACGACCGTCTGCGTGACAGGCGCCAGCGCACCAAGCCGGTCGCATAGGGAAGCGACCTCGGCCTCAAGCGCCTCGGCGGCATAAACACCCTCAAGAAACCCGCACGCCAGCGCAGCATCGGCGTCGAGGATCTGCGCCAGCAGCAGCATGCGTCGCACCGGCTGCAGTCCCCAGGCCGCGCGTAACTTGGCAAGATTCAGCGCCGACAGCGTATTACCCAGCGTGCGGGCAATCGGCACACCAAAGCGGGCCTTGGGAGTAGCGACACGGAAGTCGCAGGCAGTAGCGATGGCCAGGCCGCCGCCCACCGCCCAGCCTTCGATAACCGCCACCGTTGGCATCGGCAGTTGCTCGACCAGGCGGATGCCTTCGTCGATACGCGCTTCGTAGGCAACCCCGTCCTCGCCGCTGGAGAACTGCTGGAACTGCGCAATGTCAGTACCTGCAACAAAGGCCTCGCCGCCCGCGCCGCGCAGCACCACCACACGCGCACCCACATTGCCTTGCGCCGCAAGCGTGCGGCAATGCGTGGCGAGTTGCTCGTACATGGCCCACGTCATCGCATTGCGCGCGGCCGGACGGTCGAACGTCAGCGTTGCGACCTGCCCTTGCATCGTGAGCGTGACCTGTCCGTCGGTGCCGGGACCGCCCTCCGGCGGCAGCGCGGCCTTCATGCTCCGAATGCGCCGGCTACAGCCAGCGACTGCTGTTCGTCCTTCGAGATGCCCAGCTCGACCAGGATTTCTTCCGTGTGCTGGCCAAGCAGCGGCGGCGGGCGCCGTACCTGCTGGGGCGTGCCGCCCATCTTCACCGCGAAGCCGATATTGGGCACCTTGCCCTCGATCGGATGATCGATTTCGATGCGCATCTGCCGGTGGCGGCCGTGCTCGCTGTCGAAGGCCTGCGGGTAGGTCAGGATCGGCCCGGCCGGGATGCCGACGCCGAGCAGGCGTTCGATCCAGTAATCGCTGCTCTCCTTGACGAAGCTCTCCTCCAGCATCGCGATCAGTGCCTGCCGGTTGGCCAGCCGCAGCGCCACGGTGGCAAAGCGCTCGTCCGCCAGCAGGTCGGGCCGGTCGAGCGTGTTGCATAGCAGTTGCCACAGCTTCTGGTTGGTGGCCCCCATGACGAAGTAGCCATCGGCGGACTTCATCGCCTGGTAAGGCGCGCTCATGCGGTTGGCCGTGCCCAGCGGCTCGGGCTCCCGGCCCGTGCCCCAGTATTCGCAGGTGTCCCATACCGAGAACGCCAGCGCGGAATCGAACAGCGATGCATCGACATATTGCCCCTTGCCCGTCTCCTTGGCGCCGATGTAGGCAGACAGCATGCCGTAGGTCGCGAACAGCGCGCAGCCGATATCGGCCACCGGTACGCCCGCCTTCACCGGCGCGCCACCCGGGTAACCGGTGACGCTCATCACGCCCGACATGGCCTGCGCCATCAGGTCAAAGCCCGGCCGCCCGGCCCACGGGCCGGTCTGGCCAAAGCCCGAAATGCTGACATAGACCAGCTTCGGATTGATCTTGGCGAGGGTCTCATAGTCGATCCCCAGCCGTTTCATCACGCCGGGGCGGTAGTTCTCTACCAGGATGTCAGCCGTTTCCGCGAGGCGATAGAGCACCTGCCTGCCGGAATCGGTCTTCAGATCCAGCGTGACGCTGCGCTTGTTCCGGTTCATGTTGAGGAAGCCCATGCTGTCCGGCCCCTTCATCTTGAAACCCATGGCGCTGCGCGTTTGGTCGCCTCCCTCAGGCGGTTCGATCTTGATCACATCGGCGCCGAGGTCGGCCAGCAGCATGCAGGCGTAGGGCCCGGCCATGACCTGGCTGACGTCGAGCACGCGCACGCCGGCCAGCGGCAAGGTGGAGGCAGGCGCCTGTGCGCCCGAGTCGCGGAAATCTGTCATGAGGTGCTTCATCCTGGATAAATTGACGGGGCGGCGTGCGCGGGTGCGTCGCTTCTCGTCCATCAGCTCTCAGCCTTCACGCCGGCGTCCTTCACGACCTTCGCCCACTTGGTGGACTCAGAGGCGATGAATGCGCCGAACTGCTGGTTGGTGCCGCCGGAGTCCTCGGCGCCAAAGCTCTTGAGCCGCTCGGCAACATCGGGCATGGCCAGCACGCGGTTGACGTCCGCGTTCATGCGCTGCACCAGCGCCGGCGGCATGTTCTTCGGGCCCACCAGGCCGTACCACGATGCCGCATCCAGCCCGGGGAAGCCGGACTCCGCCAGCGTTGGCACATTGGGGTGGCTGGCCGCGCGCTTCAGGCGGGTCTGCGCGATCGCAATCACCTTGCCTTGCTGGATAAAAGGGGTGGCGGCGGTCATGGTGTCGAACGCATAGTCGATCTGGCCGCCGATCAGGTCCGCCACCAGCGGGCCCGAGCCCTTGTAAGGCACGTGCACCACGTCGAGCCTGGCCTGCAACCGGAACATCTCCAGCGCCAGGTGCTGCGCCGAACCGATGCCGGACGAACCAAAGGAGATCTTCCCCGGCTTCTGCCGGCACAGCGCCACGATGTCCGAAACGCTGCGCACCTTCTGTTCCGGACGGCAGGTCAGCATATTGGGCGTGACGCCCACCATCGAAATCGGCGTGAAGTCGGTGCGCGGGTCGTACTTGACGTCCAGCAGCGCCGGGGCGATCGCGTGGCTGTTCACATGCGCCATCAGCAAGGTAGTGCCGTCAGGCGGCTGCTTGGCCACATAGGCGGCGGCGATGGCGCCGGTAGCGCCGGGCTTGTTCTCCACCAGCACGCTGGTGTTCCACATGACCCCCAGCTTCTGCCCGATCACGCGTGCCAGCACATCCGTGCCGCCGCCGGGGGCGAAGCCCACCACAATGCGCACCGGGCCGGCGATGTCGGCGGCGCGCACCAGGCTGGGTATCGCCAGCCCGGCCGCTGCCGCCAGAATGAATTGTCTGCGCTGCATTGCGTGTCTCCGTCCTGGTAGTTATGGAGCCATCATCCGCAATGCACTTGCCGCGGGCTATCGCTATTTGGGGGATTCTGGTTTCGCGTTTTGCGCAAGCACCGCCAGCACGCTGACCGCAGCCGAGGAAAGTGCCCCATGGGGCCGATGGCACAGCACAAACTGCCGCTGCGCCCAGGGCGCGGCAATGGGCAGCCGCACAAAGCGGCTGCCGCCCGCCACCTCACGCGCAATCGCCTCCGGCATCACCCCGCCGCCCAGGTTCTGCGCCACCAGCGCGGCCATGCTGTCGAAACCGCCCACGCGCATGCGCATGCGCAGCACGCGGCCGGCCTCCTCCGCCAGCCGCTCCAGCACGATCGAGATCGCCGAGCTCTCGCTGAGCACGATCAGGTCGCAGTCCAGCACGTCGTCCGGCGTGACCTTGCGGCGCCGCGCCAACGCATGGCCGCGCGCCACCACCAGCACCAGTTCGTCATTCCGATAGGGCTTGGTCGGCAGGTCGATCACACCCAGGCTGCCGTCGTAAATGCCGATGTCTACGGTGCCGCGGCGCAGCGACTGCTGGACTTCCGCGCTGTTCATTTCCTGCAGGTCGATGCGCACGCCAGGGCAGGCGGTGGCGCAGCGCTGGATGTCGAAGGGGAGGAACTGGATGACTGCGGATTTGGGCGCTGCTACCCGCACTACGCCCAGGTCGCCGCCGACGAAGGAGGCGGCGTCGTCCTGCATGCGCTGGACGGTGTGGGTGATGCCGCGGGCATGGGCCAGCAGTGCGCGGCCGGCTTCGGTCAGGGCCATGCCGTGCGGGAGGCGTTCGAAGAGGGAGACGCCTAGTTGGGCTTCCAGTTCGAGCACGCGTCTTGACGCGGCAGCGGGGGCCAGATGGAGACGCTCCGCGCCACGGGTAATGCTGCCGGCGTCGGCCACGGCGATGAAAAGCTGGACGGTGGTGAGGTCAAAGTGCAGGCGGGTGGTGCGCAAGGGGGGTGAGGACGTCACGATGGTCGGCGCTTATGCAGGCGTCGTCGCAGGGGGCGAGCTACGGATTGAGGGAAGAGGAAACCGTTACGGGCGCCTTGGAATGCGGTACCGCGCGCCATCTGATTCTCCACTTATCAAGCGGCGTCAGCAACTGCGGGTTTCCCGCGCAACCCTCGCGAGGGTGTCCGGCGTGACTGGCAGACCAGACCACGCGTCGACGGTGGAACTGTGAGCTTTCGCTCAGGGAATATGGAGAACCTCGGCGATCTTGTCGACGAACTTTACCCCGAGCTTTCCGTAGCCGTCCGCAGTCGGGTGAATCTCGTTCTCCCAGTCCGCCGTGGCGCCATCGTCATCGGTCCCGGCCGGGACCAGCGTGTCGCGCGTGTCGGCCACATGAAAATTCGGGATGCCGGCCTGGCGAATGACGTCATCGGCAAGTCGGTCGGTGAATTCATTGGCCAGGGCAATCCAATCATCCTCGGGAATGCCATAAACCTGCAGCGCCGGAAACAACCATGGCCCACGGCCCAGCCCCGCACCGCTGTCGCGCGGCGTGGCGTAGTCGTAGGTGTGCGTGATAATCGGCGTGTTCTGGTTCTGCGCGCTGATCCGGCGCAAGAAATCCAGGGCTCGGTACTGGTCCAGCATATACCGTGTGAATGCAATCCAGCCGGGTCGGGAGATAAATGTACTGATCGCGTCAGGGCCATCCCATTCATCTTCCGTCAGCAGCAGTCTGTCGTTGGGCGGCCTGCGATGGCCGTTGGCATCGGTCGGCGTGGTCTGGATGGCGTCGATCAGGTCATTGCCGCCACCGGACAACAGGATGACGCTCCAGGCGTGGTCGTGCGGACCGACAAGGAAACTGTAGAACAGGGGATCCTGGCGGCTGTCGAGCATATGCGCCAGGGTATCGCCAGGATCTGCGCAATCCACGGCGATGGCGCTGCGCGACAGCCACATGTTCATCAGCAAATTTGAGCCGCTAAACGGCCTCAACGTATTAATGGAGAACCAGGAGTCCCCCTGGGCCAAGCATTGCAGGCCGAAGTCGCCGAGCATCGGCGCGCCTTCGCGCATCATCTCAAAGGACTGCACCGGCTTGAGTCGGTTGGGGCGTTCAGCTGATCCCGGCATCGCACATCTCGCTCTACTCTCGACCACTTTCCCGACCCGCCCAGCGCGTGGCGCTGCCATCAGCAACAGGCTGGCCCACGCCGCTTGCTTGTCGTTGAAAGAAATCGTAGGCGCTGCCAGGGCAATACCAAGTCATTGCGATTGAAGTCTGGTCTGCACGGAATTAACAATGCTTCAGTCATGAAACATCTCGCACGTGCAGCGAGCATTATTTACACGGCGCATCGAGCGTCCCAGGTGGCAGCCGGGGTTCCACCTGAACACGGCGTTTAGCAGTCGTCGGGCAAGCGCCTGTGGCTCGCAATGCCCTGGCCGCTGCCTGCTTCTATTCCACTTGCCTTTCTCGTGAAACCCAATAGCTTTGTACTAAACAGAGTTCGATTGCCCACTAGTGACAAGGCAACTGTCAAGGCTGCGGTGCCGGGCCCGGGAAGTCGAGCAAGCGCGCATAAAGACTTTTCTGACTGACAGCAAAGGGGCCGTTTCTTTGTCTGTTACGTCATACAAGCGCGTTTCACTCCATTGGCGTCTTGATGGGCGCGAACGACTGGGGCACCTACCATTGGACGGTTCCTATGAAAGCACGCCATCAATCCCTTTTCGATTTCGTCCGCTCAGGGCTTCTATGTGTCGCTGTGGCACTGTTCGCCGCCTGCGGCGGAGGTGACGACGGCAAACCAGCTGCCAATCCGCCTCTCCGATTCCAGGTGGTGTCGTTTGGCGACAGCATTTCTGATGTAGGAACCTATGCGCCAGTTGCACAACTGGTCGGCGGCGGGCGCTTCACCACCAACCCTGGACAGGTGTGGACCCAGGATGTTGCGAACTTCTTCGGCGGGACGCTGACCGCGGCGCAAACCGGTGGCTATGGGGCGCCGGTGCGGAATCACGCTGACGGACTGGGTTACGCACAAGGAGGCGCCCGTGTAACGGATCCTAACGGCATCAATTTCAAGGCGAATGGACTCGGCGCGCTGACGGTGCCGATCGCAACGCAGCTACAAAACCACCTTTCGGCGCACGGTAACTTCAATGACGGGCAGCTTGTTCTTGTCCAGGGAGGCGGCAGCGATATCCTGATCCACGCCGGCGCAGTTGCGGCAGGAAGTGAGACAGCTCCTGACGCGGATCAGGCCGTGACGCTTGCCGCGCAGCAATTGGCGGCAATCGTCGGAAAGATCCTCCAATCCGGTGCAAAGCATGTCGTTGTCTCAAATGTTGGCAATATCGGCGTCTCACCGTTGGGGGTCAGCGACAACAGCCTCGGGTCCCTTCTCACCGGGATGACGTTAACCTTCAATTCAGCGTTGACGAACGCGCTCCAGGCTGCAGGCATCCAGAACCAGGTCATCAACATTGATCAGTTCGGCTTCATCAACGATGTCCTTGCCCACTTCAAGGAGAAGGGATTCCAGGTCAGCAATACCGGGACCGGCTGCAACCTGCAGCTTCTGTCCAAGGAGATCGAAGTGAGTTCGCTGTTCTGCTCACCGAAGACCTACACGGTGCCGGACGCTGATCAGACCTATATGTTTGCTGATGAGGTCCATCCGACCACGCATCTTCACGCGCTGTTTGCGACGCTGGTGGAGCAGGCGGTGCAGGCGGCGAGCAAATAGGAGAGCGAATGGGGGGCAAATCGATCGTTCCACGTGCTTTAGTTGCGCACCGACAACGGCACGCATTGCAGCCTCGACCCAGCCCCCCACTTATCGCGGCACAAACAATTGCGGATTTTCCGTATAACCTCGCGAGCATGTCGGGCGTGACTGGAGAACCGGCCCGGCGGATCATCGGTGCGCTGCAGATGAACGGCTATCGTATCGATGCCCCGCCATTCGCCTTACAGCCATGGTGGTCTTGCGGCGCGATGGAAGCGGTATGCGCATCAAAATATGTGCCATCGTACCGGTCTCCGGAATAGAGAAACGTGTAGATCAGCTTACGTTTGAATTGCCCCCTCAGGCGAAGCACGGGACTTGCGCAAGCTTCGGCAGACACGGCGCTGACATTCCGATATTTGAGCAGCGGTTTGTCAGACCCCTTGTACAGGACGACGACATCCCATCCGATAAACCGCATCGGGGTATCGCTCTCGTTGCCGAACGTTCGGGCATGTGTCTGGCCATTCGTGCCGCCAGCCTTTAGCACCCGATACTGTACGTGGCACTCTCCGCAGGCATACTGCATATGTATGACATCGATTGTTGTGTTTTCGTCCGACAGACGAAAGGGGTACAGGAAGGCGGCCGACATCCCGGCTACCAGGGATATCGGGACAAGCAAGCGATCTGCGATCTTGCGAGGGAGAAAGTTCACTTAGCCAACTCACTTCCAATCAGGGCACCAGCCTTCGTGGTCCCTTTCGGCAGGTTTCCGCCTCTGAATATCGACTGCTCCTGATGCCGGTAGTCCTGCCCAGTGCAGCATGCGTGAGGGCATCTGGGGGTGATTGCAATGCTTGCGGTATTGATGTATCGAATAGCCTCACGCTTCGTCCCGGCGCTTTTCAGGCGGAACGGATCGACGCTTCGCTTTACCACTGTCGATAGCTTGATATCGGCCGCATCGACGCCGAGATTCCGAAGCGTCTCCATCAAGTGCGCGCGCCGGGATTCCGCGAGCTGCTGCGTCACCCCCGCTGCTTTGCTCTCTGGAACTTCGACATAGAACTCGCCGGCTTTGGGAAACCTGCTGCGCAGGTCCGCCCTCCAGCCAGCCAACCGCAGCATCTCCGCGCCTGAAAGACGGCTGAAGCCGGTTTCAAAAATCGGGCTGAATTCCAGGTTGCCAAGGCTACAAGCGAAAGCGGGCATGGCAAGGAACATTGCCAGCAAAGGAAAGACTCTCTTCACTACGGCTGGATTCGCCCCCGTGTCCCCGGACACGGTCACACCCTTAGGTTGATAAGGCCATCGCACGCCTGAACTCCCGCGGGGAGCGGTAATTCAGGGCGCTATGGGGGTGCTTCTCGTTGTAATGCTCAAAGGCGATGGCCAGATTGCGAACCGCCGTCTCGGCATCAGGCTTGGGCATGAAGGCGACGTAGTCGCGCTTCATGGTCTTCACGAAGCTCTCGGCCATCCCGTTGCTCTGCGGGCTGCAGACCGGCGTGGTCAGCGGCTTCAAGCCGATGGCCGACGCAAACGCCCTGGTCTTGTCGGCCGTGT